>JASHYD010000511.1 GCA_030043175.1 Xanthobacteraceae bacterium
ACAAGAGCCATCGACGTCGAGTCAAATCAATATCTCATTGACGCCGCAGATTACAACTACCTCCTGACTCATTGGCATTATACGGATGACATGCAGCGCATGACCGGCTCGGCCGGCGCCTCGTATCGGTGGTATGACACGCTGTTCACCGCGAATTTGATTTATGGCAGCGGCCTGCGCGCAGGCGAGTTGCCCGAGGTCGTGCCGAATTCGTTGCACGCGACACCCTACGGCGTGGTAAACGTGGGCATCGCGCACGACTTCCAATGGTCGCCTGACTTTAAGCCGTTGACCGTGCGTTTCGACGTGGTGAACTTGTTCGATCAGATTTACGAACTCCGCACCGGCAGCGGCATTGGTGAATTTGCGCCGCAATACGGTGCCCGCCGTGGCTTCTATTTCGGGCTGTCGCAAAAGCTGTAGAACTCGGGCGCGAAGCCAACGAGACGGATCCGGCGGACGTTCACCTCGATAGTGCGATCGAAGTGAGTCAATGGGCGCGCTCACCCAACAGCAGTCGAGTGTTAGCGTTAGCGCGCGTGCAATGGATGGGAGGCGAGCTGCGCGTGACCCCAGCCTCGGGCTGGGCGCAAAGGTGGCAGCGGTGGCTATGCGCGACTACCATCAAAGCCATTTCGTTTCGCCTATCACCGTTACCCACGACAACTACGGCCGGCGCGTTTGTATGGAATGCAGCAAGCTAGGCTCATACGCGAACGGCCTTTGCGCAAAATGCTATATGCGGGACTATCGGCGCCGTCATCGGACGCTCTGCACCTGTACAAGTTGTGGCGTCTCGTTTCAGGCACCACTAAGCGGCGCGCTTTATTGCTCGCCGTCTTGCCGACGGCACACACGCCACGCTGCTCAATCTGCGAAAAAAGGTTGGTGACGCGCCGGGTGCGAGGTGCCCTGCCATTTGGGGGGCCTTCGGAGAATTGAATTTTCGAGAATCGAAACTCTTCGAAACGTCCGCGTGCGCGGACATTTGCCGAGGAGAGGATGAATGATTTCGGTGTGGAGCTGTCGACAAGTCGAGCGACAACGGGGCATTGCCGTGTCATCAGCTGATACAAGGGCGATGACGATCGGCCAATGGCGTAGCCCAGCTCGTGATCACGGGCTTATAGGACGGCACTCAAAGGAGCAGGGGCGCGCGTTTTTTTCGTGCTGAATGCGTCCTCGAGACGGTTTCCGCCGGATCAGTCAGGGTATTTGAGCGGTTTACAATCTCTCAACCGTCGGTGAGGCCGCTCGACTTCCGCGTTGGGTCAGGTACCGACATGGTTCGTCCCACCCACTAACGATTCGACAGAAGCTGCCTGTTTGCTGACCCAAACTCACCGGTTTGGACTGTCATCGTCGAGCCAATCTGGGTGGTCTCTCAAACGAGGAGACCACTCCCACGAACAACTCCAGCCCTCTATCATCGCCGAGCAAAGGTAACTCACGGTCACCATGGAACAAGGGCAAGATCATCGGGCCAAGGCCGCCACTGCGACCGGGGCATGTGTGGTCTATTCGAGCCAAGTTGCACCTTGAGCTGAGTGTACGTGACTTGGCCCTCTTCAATCTGGCGATCGACAGCAAATTGCGCGGATGCGATCTCCTGGCATTGCGCGTCGATGATGTGGCGCCTCACGGCTGCGCAATCGACGCGCCAACGTGCGCCAAAGGAAAACCGGTCGGCCGGTGCGGTTCGAATTGACCGAGCAGACGCGGGAGTCGCTCGACGCGTTCTGCGCGGATGAGGTCAGCACCCCCCGTTCGGGCCTAATTTGATCAGTTTAATTCCGTGGTTTGAGGCGAAAGATAACCGGCATGCTGAAGCTTAGCCCTTGATCGGCGACCAATGGTGGGGGCGGCGGCACCGGGTCGGCGCGCCGCATCATGTCCAGCGCCGCATCGTCGAAGGCGCTGTCGCCCGCGCTCTTCATTACGCTCGCCGACACAACATGCCCAGCGCGGTCGAGTCCGAACCTTAGGACGATCTCCGCGCTCTGAGGCGGCCGGTCAGCCGGATAGCGCTTGTATTTCTCCAGATGAGCGGCCAGCTCCTTTTGCCATGTGGCGCGAACTCGACGCAGGCTCTCGCCGGTTCCCAATTCGGGAGCGACCGAACGGCGGGCTTCTCGTGCGGTTTCGGGGCTCGGCGTGGCCGTGGCTTCAGCGGCGATCGACGGGTTCGACGGAGCGGTCGGCGCAGTCACCGTCTTCGGGTCATCGTCCGTGGGCTTGTTCATCTCCTCGGGGGCAACCAGCCGGTCCGGATCGTCTGTCTCGGTCGGCGTTGCCTTCGGCAGTTCTGTCTGCTCGAGAGCTGCCTTCTGCTCTATGACAGGCGGTGATGCGGCAGACGCGTCGGCGTCTGGCCCGGGCGGGAGATCGCCTGGATCGTGGTGCGGTGCCATCAATTCGATGCCGACCTCGATCGCTGGCGCGCCGAGGTCCTCGCTGACTTCAGCGGACTGGAGATATTCAAACGCGAGTGTGGCACACGCGGCGTGGATAAAGACAGCGCCCAGCCCGGCCACAAGCCAGATTGTGAACGACGCCTGTTGCGGGGCTTCAATTTCGGGCACCAGTAGCCGCGGCCGTGCCACAGCGCCCTGTGGCGATACCTCGTCGGGACATCCTGAGATGAAATCGGCGGCACGCATCCTCACGGCCCCGAATCTGCTGGCGGCCGTGCGCCCTCAAGCGCTACCAGCGCGATCTTGGGGTAGCCGCCGGCACGCAACATCTCCAGGACATCCATCAGCTCGCCGTACGGCACACTGCGATCCGCCCGCAGGAAGATGCGGCGGTCACGGTCAGGCTCACCCATGGCATCGAGCGAGCGGATGAGATCGGCCCGCTTGACCGGAGTGTCGCCGATCGCAACCGCGAGATCAGCTTTTATCGTCAGGTAGAGCGGCTTGTCCGGTTTCTTTTGCGGGTTTGCGGTCGAGGTTGGCAGATCGACCGGCAGGTCGACGGTCGACAACGGCGCCGCCACCATGAAAATAATCAAGAGGACGAGCATGACATCGATGAACGGCGTGACATTGATCTCATGGGCTTCGGCAAATTCGTCGTCGTCATCGACATCGTCGAAATTCGCGTTATTCAAGCTTCCGCCGACCGAAGTTACCATCGGATTACTCCGCTCTGCGGGCGAGAGCGCCGCCCTGATTGCGATCGAGGTCGCACGACAGCAAACGGGCGACCACGCCGGACACCCGGCCGACGAGATCGAGATAGGATTTCGTCGTCCGCACCAGGTGATTGTAGATAATCACCGCCGGAATCGCAGCGGCGAGACCGACGGCGGTCGCCAGGAGCGCTTCCGCGATGCCGGGCGCGACCACGGCGAGATTTGTGGTCTGCGCTTTTGAAATTCCGATGAAGCTGTTCATGATGCCCCACACTGTGCCGAACAGGCCCACAAAGGGCGCTGTCGATCCGACCGTGGCGACGACGCCCATGCCGTATCGCGCCCAACGGGCTTCGGCGCGCACGATTTCGGCAAAGCGCGATGCAGCGCGTGACTGGATGCCGCCAACGGTGCCTTCGGCTGATATTCGGACCTCCTGGATCGCCGCCGCCACGAAGGATGCCGGCAGGTTTCTGCCGTGACCCGCTGCCAATTGGGCTTCCGTCAAGGTCCTCGTGCTGGCGATGCGAGCCAGCGCCTTGCGCATTCGTCGCCGGGCCAGAAAGATTTGAGCGGACTTGGCAAGGAAAATTGTCCAGGTGATCACTGAAGCGAAAGCGAGGCTGATCATCACCGCCTTCACCAGCACGTCAGCGGAGAGAAACATCGACCAGGGCGACAGTTCATGTGGATTCATGCTTCAGCCCAATAGCGGATCAGATTGTGATAGATGCCGGTCAGCTTCACGGTTTGCGGATCGTCTCTGCCGATGCGTTCGACCAGGCCCTGAACGGCGGTATCGAGATCGAATATCAGGCTGCGCGCATGGGCATCGCGGATCATGCTTTGTAGCCAGAAAAACGACGCGACCCGGACACCGCGGGTGACCGGGGACACCATATGCAGGCTCGATGCCGGGTAGAGGACAAGATCTCCGGCGGGAAGCTTCACGGTCTGGGAGCCGTAACGGTCCTCGATGATGAGCTCTCCGCCGTCGTAGTCGTCTGGCTCCGAGAGAAACAGCGTGACCGACAGATCCGTGCGGATGCGCATGCCGGTCAGATGATCGCCGCGGACAGCATTATCGACATGCACGCCGAAATGATGCCCGGGGCCGTAGCGGTTGAACAGCGGCGGGAAGATGCGCAGCGGGATTGCAGCCGAGACGAACAGTGGGTTCCCCGTGAGGGCGCGAATAACGCGCTCGCCCAACTGCCGCGCGGCCGTGCTGTCTGGCGGCAATTGCTCGTTGTTCTTGACCATTGCTGACTGCGCGCCGGCGGTCGAACGGCCATCTTCCCATTCGCATGCGTCCATGACGCCGAGGAACTCGGCGACCTCCGCCTTGCTCAGGACCTTCGGTAAGCAGATCAGCATCGCTCTTATCAGCCTTCGATGTTCGCCGCGGTTCAGAATGTGGCTTCGACCTTCCAGTAGGCGGCCCGCCCCGGCGCGATCAAAACGAACGGCGACGCGCTTTGATAGAAGGCGTCGTAGTAGGTCTTGTTGAAGATGTTGTTGATAGCGAGTTTCGTCCTCCAGTTCTCATTGATCTTGTATTCGATGAAGGCGTCGAACCGCCAATAGGAGGGGAGTTCGGTGCCCTGGTTGGCCGCAAGCAGGGTGCCGCCGTAGAGTTTGGACCGGTAGATGGCCTGGCCGCCGACTTCGAGATTGTCCATGATCTGGTACTTCGTCAGCGTGGTGAAGGACTGGTGGGCGATGTTGGCGAGCTTGTCTCCGATGTCGGTCGGAAGGATCGACTGGGTGACCTTCGACTCCATCAGCACCAGTCCGCTCATGATACTCCAGCGGTCGGTGATCTTGCCGACCAGCTCCATGTCGATGCCCTGGACGTAGCTTGAATTACCGGCGAAGATCGAGCCGGGCACCAGGTTCGGCGGCAGGGGCACGCCCCCCGGCGTGCTCGTGGCGCTCGGTACGACTTCGCGGGCATTTTCCGTCTCTGTCCGGAACAGCGCGGCCGTCGCCAGGAGATGCTTGTCGAAGAATTCCCACTTGGTGCCGGCTTCGTAGGCTTTGTTACGTTGCGGCCCAAAGATCTGGTTGATCGGCGAGGTCGGATTCAGGCCACCATAGGTCGCGGACGTGCCGTCGATTTCCGCACCCACCGGGTTGGCTGAGGTCGCATAGGCACCATAGATGCTGGCGAAGGGCAGCGGCTTGACGACGATGCCAGCGTTGTAGTTCACGAGCTGGGACACCAGGCCGACCTCGCCAAATCCGGCCTTGCTAGCGCCGACGTTGTAATCGTCGTAACGCACCCCGCCATTGAGGATGATGAAATCCCGAAAATTGGCGGTGTGGAGCGCGTAAACGCTGTTGGTTTGTAGGTTGACCACGTCCGGGTCGCCGGTCAGCATCGGCGTGCTGGTGAACGGTATCAGATTGGGTGGGTTGAACACCGACACGTTGGATATGGTGCCGGAACCGGTGAATGGGCTCGTGCCCTGGGTTTCCGAAGCAAGCCCGGTGTAGCTGTCGATGCTGAGGCGGTTGAGCGCGACTTCCGTACCTAGCACCGTGGTATTTTTCACCGGCCCGGTATCGAACTTATAGGTCATATCGGTCTGGTCGGCTGTGACCTTGGCGACTTGGTAACGGCTTTGCGGATTGAGATTGATCACCCCCTGTTGGTACGGATTGGTGGCCTCGGGAAGCGTGCCGATGTAATTAAGCACGGAGTTCTCTTCCCGGAACTTGTTGCTAATGGTCAGCTGGTCGTTGATCTTGAACTCGGAACCCAGTGTTCCAATGTCCTGCTGCGTCTTCTGGAAATCGCGGTTGACCAGGCCGTAGTACGTGTTTCGCGGAACGCCGGTGTCGGTCCACGGCGCCAGCGCCAGCTTGTTGTAGGGGACGCCGAAATCCGGCAAAGCGTCGAAATCGGTATGAATGTAGCTCGCGGTGATCTTGACGTTGTCGGTCGGCGTCCATTTCGCCGCGATCATGCCGCCCCAGCGATCGTCAAAGACGTCGTCACGCCCCGCCACGCCGGCGTCCTGGAACATCCCGTCGACGCGTACGGAGAGAGTGGGCGAGATCACCTGATTAGCATCGATGGTAACGCGTCGTGTCCCGTCGGTTCCGATCGTGCTTTCGGCGTCGTAGAAGTTGCGATCGGTCGCCTGCTTCGTCACGATGTTGATGGCGCCGCCGGTAGTCCCCTGTCCGCCGACGGTCGAGGAAGGGCCTCTCAGGATCTCGATTTGCTCGGTGAAGAAGTTCTCGCGGATGCTAACGCCGGGATCGCGCACACCGTCGATGAAGATATCATTGCGCGCATCGTAGCCGCGGATAAAGAAGCGGTCCCCGAAAGCGTTCCCGCCTTCGCCCGTTCCCAACGTCACGCCCGCGGTGCTGCGTCCGATATCCTTGAGAGCTGTGGCGTTCTGGTCCTCGAGAATTTCTTTGGTGAGAACTGTGACGCTTTTTGGCGTGTTGGCTAGCGGCTCGGTGAACTTGGGCGACGCAAGCTGATCGCCCTTGTACGGCGCAGACGGATCTGCATAGGGATTGCGATCCGGCGGTAGATTTGCCGCCGGAGTCGCCGCAGGCTTGGGAGCAGCCTGTTGCTGCTGTTGCCGCTCGCGGGCAAGGCGGCGCAGTTCGTTGCGAACCCGGATCTGTTCCGGCGTCGGCTTTGCCGCAGGAGGACGCGGGCGCGTGACCGGCGCGTCGATCGTCACCGGCGGAAGCGGAGACTCTTGAGCTTCCGCCGCGCCGATCGAGCCCGCTGCGACCAGGCAGGCCATTGTGATTTTCAGTGAAGCGTCGATCTCGGTGTTGTTGTTCGGTACGACAAAGGCGATTGGCAAGCGCAGCGATCTCGGCTCCCTTGCGGCGTTTACAACACTCATCTAGCCCCCCCAAGTCGATTCCAAGTAAATAGAGATGCGCGATCGCGCTATTATCTATTTCGGGGACAGAATAAAATTCAATGCCGTTTACGGATATCGGCCAGTTAATGAATTTGAATCTATCCAAATTGGAGATCTTCTAAATTTAGTACCAGGCTATCCGATCTGTTAACGACCATTGATACTTGAGTTTACAATTATTCCAATTTGGAGCTCGCAAAGCAGGCCCGCGAAGAACACTGGAATGCGTACCGGCGGTTTTGATGAAGTTGACGTTATAGAGGCGGTACCGAGGCCCAACAATCAATCGCTGCTCGGAGGCTTCATCAGGGAAAACAGCTCGTCGACGGTCTTCTGCGCCGTCTCCCGCACCCGCGGCGTGTCGGAAGTACCGCAAATTCTGATCTGGCTAACCACGGCTTTGACTTCGTCGCGAAAATCGGTGAGGAACGACAGCGGGTCCTTCGAATTATTCGCAACTTTTGCAATAAGTCCTATTATCAGGATCTGGCAAGCGATCATGCGGCCGTTGAGTTCGTCCATCGAATTTTCCCATTGCCAAATGGCGATGAAGCCACCGGAGGAGATTCCAACAATGGTAGATATGTCCGGATCGACGCTTCTGGCAATCAGAAATTAATGCACGCCCTGACATGGAATTATAACAATTCCAAACAGCCTTCGCGCAGGCGATAGGCCAGTGCCGC
>JASHYD010000512.1 GCA_030043175.1 Xanthobacteraceae bacterium
CGTCGCGTTCCATCACGGCGAGTGAGGCGCCCACGTGCGGGGCGAGGTCGACCTTGTTGATGACGAGGAGATCGGACCGCGTGATGCCGGGGCCGCCCTTCGACGGAATCTTGTCGCCTGCCGCGACGTCGATCACATAGACGGTAAGGTCCGCGAGTTCCGGCGAGAAAGTGGCCGCGAGATTGTCACCGCCGGACTCGATCAAGATGAGATCGAGAGTCGGGAATTTCGCCTGCATATCGGCGACGGCCGCAAGGTTTATCGACGCATCTTCGCGGATCGCCGTGTGCGGGCAGCCGCCGGTTTCGACGCCGGCAATCCGCTCGGCCGGCAGAGCGCCGGAGCGCACGAGGTACTCGGCATCCCACTTGGTATAGATGTCGTTGGTAATTGCGGCGATGTCATAGTGATCGCGCAAACGCTTGCACAGCGCATCCATCAAGGATGTCTTGCCGGAGCCCACCGGGCCGCCGATGCCGACGCGAAGCGGGCCGTGGGAAATGTTCGTCATGACCGGAACAGCCGCGTATGCTGGGTCTCGTGCCGCATACTGGCGATATCCGCACGCAGCGTGGCCGAGCCGATGTCGTCGAGCGCGATTGCCAGCGCGCGCTCGACGGTCCGCGCGATCCCGGTTTCGAGCGCGGCCAGCACGCGCTGGCCATCGGTCTGGCCGAGCGGAATGAGGCGCATGCCCGCCGACACGAGGTTGGACACAACGCCGTGCAGAAAGGCTTGCAGCGCCGGGACAAGCGCGATGCTGTGCCCCGCGCAAGCCGCCGCGACCGCGACCGGGTAGGCAAGAGGACCGTCCCACGCGACCGTGAGTCGGTCAAGCGAGGGGTTCGTCCACGCGGCCTGGGTGACCTGCAGAAAGGCCCGGCCCTGAGCGGTCGTTTCCACGAATCGTTCCTTGGAGCCGATAAGCGCCGCCGCAAGCTCAGCAATAGCCACAAGGGCGCTATTGTCGCCGCATGCAGCGGCACGGTGAGCGTGCCGGAAAATCGCCGCGTCGCAAAACACGCTACCGCGGCCGATTATCGCCGTAAGCCAGGCCGTCAAGGATTCGGAATCGCGAATATCCCCCGCCTCGACGGCCCATTCGAGGCCGCCGGAATACGAGAACGCGCCGACCGGATAGGCAGGCGACATCCAGGTCATCAGGCGATAGAGAGCGGGGCTCGGGAGTTCTTCACCCCCCTCGGAAGCGGGCAACTCGGCCGGCGTCAGCAGGCCGGGAGGTGACTGCGTTTGCAAATATGCCGCGTTGCTGCCATCCGGCGTCCGGGCGCTATCCCGCCCCGGATTGCCTCCGGCAATCCTATGCTCCCCTTCCGGGGGCGGGCGGACGCACGCGACGCATCGGCCATGGGTACGGAGTACTTTAACCACGGCCACCGCCCACGCCGTGGCGATACGCCCCGCGCTCGGGCTCGAACGGCGCTTCAACCGGCGTTAGAACTGCGCCAAGCCCGATCAGCATCGCCTCCAGCACACCATCGCGCCGCATCCGCAGCTTGCCGCCGAGGATCTCGACTTCGGTATGGCGATTGCCGAGATGCCATGCCAGGCGCGCCATGACGGCAGTTTGCTCAGCCGCGTCGCTCGCCGCAATTTCGATCAGCGGCTCGGGTCTGGCGACCACGGCGACGATCGTGCCGTCGTCGAGCAAGAGGGCGTCGCCGTCGCACAACGCGGCTGCTTCAGGCAAATCGAGCAGAATCTTGCTGCCGCGCTCACTTGTCATCACGATCCGCCGCCTGTATCGCTCGTCGGCGTCGAGCACCACGCGGTCGATCGCCTCAGTGGCGCGCCCCGCGCCAGCGCGCAACACCTGCGACGCTCGCTTTCCGGCGCGTATGCGCTCAAGAGCCTCGGGCTTCATCAAAACAGAAAATACCTCTGGGCCATTGGCAGCACCTCCGCGGGTGCGCAGGTCAAAAGCTCGCCATCCGCAGTTACTTCATAGGTTTCGGCGTCGACCTTGATTTCGGGCGTTGCGGCGTTGTGGATCATGTTCTTTTTGGTGATGTCTCGGGTGTGCTCGACGGCCACCAGCTCTTTTTCTATGCCAAGCTCGTCGCGCAGGCCGGCTTTCAAGGCCGCATTCGAGACGAACACCAGCGAGCTTGCGGTCAACGCCTTGCCGAAGGCGCCGAACATCGGCCGGTAATGCACTGGCTGCGGCGTTGGGATCGACGCGTTGGGATCGCCCATAGGAGCCGCCACGATGGTGCCGCCCTTGATGACGAGCTCCGGTTTGACGCCAAAAAAGGCCGGCGACCACACCACGAGATCGGCAAGTTTGCCCGCTTCGATCGAGCCGATGTGCTTTCCCACGCCGTGCGCGATCGCCGGATTGATGGTGTATTTGGCGACATAGCGCTTTGCCCGGGCGTTGTCGTTGTCGCCGAGCTCCTCCCGCAGCCGGCCCCGCTGACGCTTCATCTTATCTGCCGTCTGCCAGGTGCGGATGATGACCTCGCCGACTCGGCCCATCGCCTGGCTGTCCGATGACATCATGGAGAGGGCGCCGATGTCGTGCAGGATATCCTCGGCCGCGATGGTCTCCTTGCGGATGCGGCTTTCGGCGAACGCCAGGTCCTCGGCGATGGCGGGATCCAGGTGATGGCACACCATCAGCATGTCGAGATGCTCGTCAATGGTATTGCGGGTGAACGGCCGGGTGGGATTGGTCGAGGAGGGCAGCACGTTGTTCAACCCCGCCACCTTGATGATGTCGGGCGCGTGGCCGCCGCCGGCGCCCTCGGTGTGAAAGGCGTGAATGGTGCGACCTTTGAAGGCCTCGATGGTGTCCTCGACAAATCCCGACTCATTGAGCGTATCGGTGTGGATCATCACCTGGATATCATGGTCATCGGCGACCGACAGGCAGCAGTCGATCGCGGCGGGCGTCGTTCCCCAGTCCTCGTGCAGCTTGAGGGCGCAGGCACCGGACTTTATCTGCTCTTCGAGCGCCGCCGGTCGCGAAGCGTTGCCCTTGCCGGCAAAGCCGAGGTTCACCGGAAAGGCATCGGCTGCCTGGATCATGCGGCCAATGTGCCACGGACCGGGCGTGCAGGTGGTGGCGTTGGTGCCGGCAGCCGGGCCGGTGCCGCCGCCCAGCATCGAGGTGGTGCCGGACATCAGCGCGTCTTCGATCTGCTGCGGGCAGATGAAGTGGATGTGGGTATCAAAGCCGCCGGCGGTAAGGATCTTTCCTTCGCCCGCGATCACCTCGGTGCCGGGACCAATGACGATGGTGACACCCGGCTGAATGTCGGGATTGCCGGCCTTGCCGATCGCGGAAATCCTACCGTCCGTAAGGCCCACATCGGCCTTGACGATGCCCCAGTAGTCGAGGATCAACGCATTGGTGATGACGGTGTCGACTGCGCCCTCGCGCTTGGTGGCTTGGCCCTGCCCCATGCCGTCGCGGATCACCTTGCCGCCGCCGAACTTCACCTCTTCGCCGTAGATGGTGAAATCCCTCTCCACTTCGATGATGAGATCGGTATCGGCGAGCCGCACCCGGTCGCCAGTGGTCGGGCCGAACATGTCGGCGTAGACGGATCGGGAGATCCTGGTTGCCATAAGGGTTCCCTTTCAGGAGACCAGCGCAAAGGCCGGACTCGATGTTGCCTGCCGTCGAACGTGCAGGTCGGCGCGCCACCGGCTTCGCGATTGAGTGCGGCGAGACGGTAATCCGCGAAATCGGCGCTCTTGCTGCGGTACCGTCGCGGGGCGGTCATCAAGGCGCTTCGTTCCTTCGACGTCGAGCTCGAGCGCGAAAGCAGGCTTTTGAAAGCCGCAATCGATGCAGCCTTGTCGAGGCAACAGCGCTGAAAGGTGTCCCGGTAAGTTGAGCAAGCCCGATGACGCTGCCCTGATCAGGGCAGACACGAACGCACAGCCTGACCAGCACGCTAGTGCCCAGACCAATCAATTGCGGGCCCTCTTGTCCCCTGTGCATTTGCCACTTCTCGAACTCACGTTCGCGGCTGATCCGCTGGTGTTTTCCGGCCAGGCATTCGCCGATTGCCTCGTCCATCTCGGCCAACGCAATGAGAACCGCAGCCTTGCAAAGGCGATCCCGGATGCTCGCTGGCACAGCAGCTTACAAGGCGGAGAGGGCAGGCAAGTATTCTGCGCCACGTCGAAGACGTGCTCCGTCTGTGGCTATCGGGCCGCTGAAATGGTGTCCGTTCGCGAATGGACGTGCCCCAATTGCGCCAGCGCTGCGTAACCAGGATGTCAACGCTGCCTGCGTTATCGAGCAATCCGGCATCCTCGAACGACGCCTCGAACGACGGGCAGGCGGTGCGCGCGTCCCTGTCCGCGGAGGCCAGCGTAAGACGCACGACAGTCCGCGGCGGCCGATGAAGCCGAACGCAGAGTACCGCGAGCCGCTTGCAGTCCCTGGATTTATCCATGGGAACACTCACACTTTCCCCATCACTTCCTGGCGGAACCCGTAAACCGTGCACGCGCCGGCGATTGCCACCAAGGTCACCTTGCGGGTCTGCCCGGGCTCGAAGCGCACGGCGGTCCCGGCTGCAATGTCGAGCCGCATGCCTCGGGCTTTCTCGCGCTCGAACTTGAGCGCCGGATTGGTTTCAAAAAAATGATAGTGGCTGCCGACCTGGATCGGTCGGTCGCCGGTATTGGCGACGGTCAATGTCACGGTCTTGCGGCCCGCATTGAGCTCGATATCGCCGGGCTGGCTGATGATTTCGCCGGGAATCATGGGTACCTCATCGAATAGGCTCGTGCACGGTGACGAGCTTCGTACCGTCCGGGAACGTCGCCTCGACCTGGATTTCGTGGATCATCTCGGCGATGCCGTCCATGACCTGGTGGCGGCCGATCACGTGGGCGCCTGCCTGCATTAGTTCGGCGACGGTCTTACCGTCCCGCGCTCCCTCCATAATGAAATCGCTGATCAGTGCGACGGCTTCCGGATGGTTGAGCTTGACGCCGCGCTCGAGCCTGCGGCGCGCCACCATGGCGGCCACGGCAATCATGAGCTTATCTTTTTCGCGAGGTGTCAGGTGCATGGCGGCGGCTCAATCATTGAGCGAGGGTAGAGTTGCGTTCAATCAGTTCAGCCAGCTTCGCGGAAGTGCGGGGCGGCCGAGGGCGCACAGCAGCACGACCATGTCGTGACGTAGCGCAGCGCCGTCTGCCGACGCAAGGCGGGCAAGCGCCATGCCGTTCCAGGAGGAGATGCCGACCTCGCCGTGAAACTGCTCAGAAGCGGCGCGCACCGCCGCAACCGCGCGGGCGTCGCCGGGCGCGATCAGGACGGTGCCGAGCGCGATGCGCCCGCCCGCAACCGCAGCCTCGCTGAGGCGCTCGCTGACCGGGCCATCGAGACGCAGGTTCTCGGCAAAGATCAGGCGGCCGCCGCGCCGGACCTGCCAGCGATCGGCAAGGCTGCCCTCATGTACGGTTTCGCCGCTGGCGGAGCGCCCAAACACGATCATCTCGGCGACGAGGAGCTTTGCACTCTGAGCAAGCGCGACCGTAATCGTGCGGGCGAGGCGGGCGTGACCGAACAGGATCGTTTCCTGCGGCAACCATGTGAGTTCGGCGCCGTCCGCGAGAGTCGCGCAAACGTCGACGCGGGCGTGCGGACCGAGCGAACGATAGATCTTTTCTGCCGCCGCAGTGGTGACTGTAAGCCGCGCGCCGGCGGCGAGCGCAAGATCGATCGCGAAGCGGTCGCCGCCCGCGATGCCGCCGGCGGTGTTGATAAACACAGCCTCGGGTGCACCCGCGCCAACGTTGGGAAATCGTACCCGCAGCGAGCCCTCCTCGCGGGTTGCGATGCGCTTCGTGCCCTGTGGCGTCGCGGCGAGAGCGAGACAGACATGGCCGTGAGCGCGATTGCCCGCAAAGATGGTGCGGTTTTCCGCCTCGCCAAGCGCATCACCCATCGGACGGCTCCGCCAACTCCTCGACCACCTCCTCCGCTCGCCGGGAAGGGGCAGGACGCATGGCCCCCCGTTCCAATGGAGGGTATGCTGATTGTGCCCGCCCCATGCTATGCTCAAATTGCGAGTGCACGTTTCAGCGCCTTCTCGTCGATGTCGGCGCGGGTGCTCGCATAGACGACCTGCCCGCGCTCCATCACGGCGAAATGGTCGCCGAGTTCGCGGGCAAAATCGACATATTGTTCCACCAGCACAATCGCCATTTCCCCAACGCCGCGCAGATAGGCGATGGCGCGGCCGATATCCTTGATGATCGAGGGCTGGATGCCTTCGGTCGGCTCGTCGAGCAGCAGAAGGCGCGGCCGCATGACCAGCGCGCGCCCGATCGCGAGCTGCTGCTGCTGGCCGCCGGAGAGGTCGCCGCCGCGCCGCCGGAGCATGCCGCCGAGCACCGGAAAAAGCGAAAACACCTCGTCCGGGATGGTGCGATCGTCGCGCTTGAGCGGCGCAAAGGCAGTTTGCAGGTTCTCATGCACGGTGAGCAGTGGGAATATTTCGCGGCCTTGAGGCACATAGGCGATCCCGCGGCGCGCCCGCTCGTAGGACGGCAATGCGGTGATGTCCTTGCCTTCCCAGTTGATGCTGCCTTTGCTCACCGGATGCGCGCCGACCAGCGCCCGCAGGAGGCTGCTCTTGCCGACGCCGTTACGCCCAAGCACGCAGGTGACGGTTCCGGGCGTAGCTTTGAGCGATATGCCGCGCAGCGCCTGGGCGGCGCCGTAGTAAAGGTCGATGGCATTCACCTCGAGCATCAGCGACGTCGCTCTGAGAGGTAGAATGGACAAAACCACTGCAGCCCGGATTGAGCGAAGCGAAATCCGGGGCCGCCCCGGCGACGCCGCGGCACCACTGTCTCGTTTCGCCGACGCTCAAGGCGTGCTCCGGCTCGCGCGGCACGCTGTCGATGATGGAGGCAAGTCACGGCCGCGCGGGCAAAGGCGCGACAGTCCTCGCACTTTATGAGAGTCATGCCATGTGGCTTTGCCGGCCCGACCTTCACGCGCACTACCTCCCCAGATAAACCTCGATTACGCGCTCGTTCTCCGAGACTTGATCGATTGAGCCCTCAGCGATGACCGTACCCTCGTGCAGCACGGTCACCTTGACGCCAAGTTCGCGCACGAACGCCATGTCGTGCTCCACCACCATGACGGTGCGCTGGCGGTTGATCTCGCGCAGGAGTTCCGCCGTCTGGTGCGTCTCGGCGTCCGTCATGCCAGCGACCGGCTCGTCGACAAGCAGGAGCTTCGGTTCCTGGGCGAGCAGCATCCCGATCTCGAGCCATTGTTTCTGCCCGTGGGAGAGGCTGCCGGCAAGCCGCGAACGTAGCGCGCCGAGCCGGATCGTCTCGAACAGGCGATCGATGTGCGTCTCTTCATCGACGCTGGCGCGCCACATCAAGGCGGTGCGGGCGCGGCGGTCGGCTTTGAGCGCCAGCCGCAGATTATCTTCGACCGTGTGACTCTCGAACACCGTGGGTTTTTGGAACTTGCGGCCGATGCCAAGCTGCGCGATATCGCTTTCATCGAGTTCAGTCAGCCGATGGACGCCATCGAACAGCACGTCGCCCTTCTGGGGCCGTGTCTTGCCGGTCACGACGTCCATCATGGT
>JASHYD010000513.1 GCA_030043175.1 Xanthobacteraceae bacterium
GGGCCAACGCGAATTGATCATCGGCGACCGCCAGACCGGCAAGACGGCAATCGCCCTTGATACCATCCTCAACCAGAAGCCGCTCAATGCCACCGGCGACGAGAAGATCAAGCTTTACTGCGTCTATGTGGCGGTCGGGCAGAAGCGCTCGACAGTCGCGCAGTTCGTGAAGGTTCTGGAGGAGCATGGCGCGCTAGATTATCCCATCGTCATCGCCGCCACCGCTTCCGATCCTGCGCCCATGCAGTTCTTAGCGCCGTTTTCCGGCTGCACCATGGGCGAGTATTTCCGCGATAATGGCATGCATGCCGTCATCGTCTATGACGATCTTTCCAAGCAGGCGGTGGCCTACCGGCAGATGTCGCTGCTGCTACGCCGTCCGCCCGGGCGCGAGGCCTATCCAGGGGACGTGTTCTATCTCCATTCGCGCCTCCTCGAACGCGCCGCCAAGATGAATGACGACAACGGTGCTGGTTCGCTGACGGCGCTGCCGGTGATCGAAACCCAGGCGAACGACGTGTCGGCCTATATCCCGACCAATGTGATCTCGATCACGGATGGCCAGATATTCCTTGAGACGGACCTGTTCTACCAGGGCATCCGCCCGGCTCTTAACGTTGGGATCTCGGTGTCGCGCGTCGGCTCCTCGGCGCAAACCAAAGCGATGAAGAAGGTCGCGGGGCGCATCAAGGGTGAACTTGCGCAATATCGCGAAATGGCGGCTTTCGCGCAGTTTGGTTCCGATCTCGACGCCACGACTCAGCGCCTCCTCAACCGCGGCTCGCGACTGACCGAGCTGCTGAAACAGCCGCAATTCTCGCCGCTGAGGATGGAAGAGCAGGTCTGCGTGATCTACGCCGGCGTCAACGGATATCTCGATCCGATTCCCCTCGAGCGGGTGCGCGCCTTCGAGGAAGGGCTGCTCGGCACACTGCGCACCAAGCACGGCGAGATTCTTAAAGACATCCGCGACTCGCGCGATCTTTCCGAGGCGACCACCGCACGGCTCAAGGGCGCGGTTGATGCTTATGCGAAAGCATTTGCCTGATGCCCAGCCTCAAGGACATGCGGGTCCGCATCGCCGCCACCCGGGCGACGCAAAAGATCACCAAAGCGATGCAGATGGTGGCGGCATCGAAGCTCCGCCGTGCCACCGCAGCCGCTGAAGCGGCGCGACCTTATGCCGAACGCATGGAGCGGGTGCTTACCAATATTGCGGCATCGGTGGAGAACAATCCGGGCGCGCCGCGGCTCCTCACCGGCACCGGATCCGACCAGAGCCATCTTCTGCTCGTTTGTACCGGCGAACGCGGCCTGTGCGGCCCTTTCAACTCGGCAATCGTTCGGCTTGCGAGGGAGCGCGCCAACGCGTTGCTGACGCAAGGCAAGCACGTCAACTTCGTCTGTGTCGGCCGCAAGGGATTCGATCAGCTCAAGCGCCAATACGAGGATCGCATCATCGAGACGGTCGATCTGCGTGCCGTGCGCGAGATCAAATTCGAAAATGCCAATCTCATCGGGCAGAAAATCATCGCCCTGTTCGACGCCGGACAGTTCGACGTCTGCACCTTGTTCTTTTCGCGCTTCAAATCGGTGATGGCGCAAACCCCGACCGCGCAGCAGCTCATTCCGGCGGTAATCCCGGCCGGCGCGGGACGCAACGATGGGGCAGTTTACGAATACGAGCCGGACGAGGAGGAGATCCTCACGGAGCTCCTACCGCGCAACATTTCGGTGCAGATCTTCCGTGCGCTGCTGGAGAACACAGCCTCATTCTACGGCGCCCAGATGACGGCGATGGACAACGCCACTCGTAATGCGGGCGACATGATCCGCAGGCAGACCCTGATCTACAACCGCACGCGTCAGGCGATGATCACGAAGGAGTTGATCGAGATTATCTCTGGCGCCGAGGCGGTGTGATTGCGCCGTTCGCCGACGAGCCCGATTAGAGAGGGCTCGAAGAACTCGGACACGACACTTCGCAGATTTGGTGGACGCCATGACAGACGCACTGGCAAATTTGGTTCGACAAGAGGTGTGAATGCGGCCATCCAGCACCGCCAGGAAGCCCTGGGCGTGGATATCGCGGGCGCGAAAATGACAGCCAGGCAATCCGAAACGGTATACGGGCTTGCGCTCAATTCAGTGGTCATCTGCAATCACAAATTGCCTCGTAAACTATGCGCATTGTCGGTTCGAGAATGGGATCGATCGGATCTTGCGGCGAATAGATTGCGACCAATGCGCGACGGCGAGATCGCTGAGCGCCCAAAACAAGGACTGAAGTAAATGGACAAAAACAAACCCGGACGCATCACCCAGGTCATCGGTGCGGTCGTCGACGTTCAGTTCGATGGCCATCTGCCACCGATTCTGAACGCGCTCGAGACCGACAATCACGGTAACCGGCTGGTGTTGGAGGTCGCGCAGCACCTCGGAGAGTCGACGGTGCGCACCATCGCCATGGACGTCAGCGAGGGGTTGGTGCGCGGCCAGGAGGTGACCGACACCGGCCAGCCGATTTCGGTGCCGGTCGGCGACGGCACCCTCGGGCGCATCATCAACGTGATCGGCGAGCCCGTCGACGAGGCGGGACCCGTTGTATACACGGAACGTCGCGCCATTCACCAGCCGACTCCGGCCTACACGGAACAATCGACCGAGGCGCAGATTCTCGTGACCGGTATCAAGGTCGTCGACCTGCTGGCGCCTTATGCGCGGGGCGGCAAGATCGGCCTGTTCGGCGGCGCCGGGGTCGGCAAGACCGTCACCATCATGGAATTGATCAACAACGTCGCTAAGGCGCACGGCGGCTACTCGGTGTTCGCCGGCGTCGGCGAGCGCACCCGCGAGGGCAATGACCTTTACCACGAAATGATCGAGTCGAAGGTCAACAAGGACCCCAAAGAGAACAATGGCTCGACGGCCGGCTCGAAATGTGCGCTGATCTACGGTCAGATGAACGAGCCGCCGGGCGCCCGTGCCCGCGTTGGGTTGTCCGGTCTGACGGTCGCCGAATATTTTCGCGACCAGGGACAGGACGTTCTGTTCTTCGTCGATAATATCTTCCGCTTCACCCAGGCGGGATCCGAAGTTTCGGCACTGCTCGGCCGCATTCCCTCGGCGGTGGGTTACCAGCCAACGCTTGCCACCGACATGGGAGCGCTGCAGGAACGCATCACCACGACTCACAAAGGATCGGTCACCTCGGTGCAGGCGATCTACGTGCCGGCCGACGATCTTACCGACCCGGCCCCCGCCACGTCATTTGCGCATCTCGACGCCACAACGGTGTTGTCCCGTTCGATTTTCGAGAAAGCAATCTTTCCGGCCGTCGATCCTTTGGACTCAACCTCGCGGATGCTGTCACCGCTTGTCGTGGGCGAGGAGCACTACACCGTCGCCCGCCAAGTGCAGCAGATACTCCAGCGCTACAAGTCGTTGCAGGACATTATCGCCATTCTTGGCATGGACGAGCTGTCGGAGGAGGACAAGCTCACCGTCGCCCGCGCCCGCAAGATCGAGCGGTTCCTGTCGCAGCCAATGCATGTGGCCGAGGTGTTCACGGGCCTTGAAGGCGTGTTCGTCGAACTTGCCGATACCATCAGGGGCTTCAAAGGACTGGTTGAGGGCAAGTACGACCACCTGCCGGAGGCGGCCTTCTACATGGTCGGAACGATCGAGCAGGCGGTCGAAAAGGGTAAGAAGCTCGCTGCCGAGGCGTAGGGATACCGGCGATGGCCACATTTCATTTCGAGCTGGTGTCGCCGGAGCGCTTGTTATACGCGGGCGAGGTCAGCCAAGTCGACGTTCCGGGCGAAGAAGGCGAATTCGGTGTTCTGGCCGGCCATGCACCATATATCGCAACGCTCAAACCCGGACTTCTAACCATCCATGGCAACGGCGAACCGCGCCGCATCATGGTGCGCGGCGGTCTCGCCGAAATCGGCCCGACCGGGCTGACCGTGCTGGCCGAGCAGGCGGTGCCGGTGGGCGAAATCGATGCCGCCATGATAATCCAGGCCATCAAAGATTGTGAGGAAGACATTGCGGATGCTGAGAACGATATGAGCCGCGACAAGGCGCTCGCCCGTCTGGAACAGCTCCAGACGCTCAAGTCAGCGCTCGGCCATTAACGGCGGGTGTCAGTCAAGAGCGTTCACTTTTTAACGTCGCCAAAGGCGCAATCGCTCGTCGGTGCTATTTGCCACCAGCCGGGAAGTCCCGTCCGTCCCGACGCGCCGGTCAAAGCTCGCTTACGACCTTGACCACTGCGCTCGTCAATGCGGCGAGCTCGTCCGGTGAGATCGTGAATGCCGGGGTGAGATAGACGGTCGAGCCGAATGGGCGGATGAACGCGCCTTCGGCCACAAACCGCGCGCGCAGGGCCTCGATGTCGGCAATGCCGTCCAGTTCGACCACGCCGATGGCGCCCTTCACACGCACGTCCCGCACGCCTGCGAGGCCGCGGCAGGGCGCAAGCCCCTGCTCCAGGGCTATCGCGATATCGGCAACCTGCCGCAACCGCGGCTCCCTTTCGAACAAATCGAGCGAGGCGTTGGCGGCGGCGCAGGCGAGCGCATTGGCCATATAGGTGGGCCCGTGCATCAAGGCGCGGTTTTGATCTTCCGACCAGAAGGCTTCGAACACCTTGCTGCTCGCGACGGTCGCGGCGAGCGGCAGGGTTCCGCCGGTCAAGGCCTTCGAAAGCGTGATGATGTCCGGAGTAACGCCTGCCGCAGAACAGGCGAACAGGCTGCCGGTGCGGCCGAAGCCGGTGAAGATCTCGTCGAAGATGAGGAGCAGGCCGTAGCGGTCGGCAGCCTCCCGCAGAGTCCGCAGCACC
>JASHYD010000514.1 GCA_030043175.1 Xanthobacteraceae bacterium
GGTTTCGGCCGGGGGTGGGTCGAGATGGGCGGACGGGCGCATTGGTTGCGAAAGTGGGCGCTCGCACGACCCCCGACCGCTCCCCGCAAGGGGCGCATGCACGGGAGGGCCGGGAGGCGGCCGAACGAATCCCGCTGGGTATCATTTGCATGCTCATTGCGACGATCCTGTTCGCCGGCTCAAGCGCGCTATCCAAGTGGCTCGTGGCCACTTATCCGATCGGCCAGATGCTGTTCATGCGGGCCGCGGCGGCGCTGGTTGGCTCAAGCCTCGTGATCCTGCCCGTCACGGGGATTATGGTGCTTCGCACCAAACGGCTGCGCGACCACATGCTACGCAGCGTCTCCCAGGCGTGTGCGCAGACTTTTCTCGTCATTGCGTTCAGCCTGATGCCGCTCGCGAGTGCAGTGGCGATCAACTTTTCGGCGCCACTTTTTGCCACCATTGCGGCGATCGTGTTCCTCAAGGAAACCGTCGGCCCAGTGCGCTGGGGCGCGTTAATCGTGGGCTTTCTGGGCGTACTGCTGGTCACGGCGCCGGGCGCCGATACCCTTCAGGCCGGATCGCTGTTCGCGCTCGGCAACGCCGTCCTGTTCGGCACCGTCACAGTCGGCGTGCGCCGCATGACGTTAACCGAGTCGGCCGAAACGCTGACCATGTACCAGATGCTGTTCCTCACGGGCTTCTTTGCGGCAGCTTTGCCATTCGGCTGGGTGACGCCGACCCTGCGGGACTTCGGCGCCATGGTGGTGAACGGTCTCGGCAACGCGCTCGGCCAGTACCTGTGGACGCGAGCGCTCCATCTCGCGCCCACTTCGGCGGTGGTGCCGTTCAATTACTTCTCGCTCGTGTGGGCGATCATATTGGGATTTCTGGTGTGGGGCGACATTCCGTCGGCAGCCCTACTCATGGGTTCTGCGATCGTGGTGGGGACGGGGATGTTTTTGCTATGGCACGAGTCGCGCGGGCGGTAGGGTTGCCCGTCGCGGGCGCGGGCGCGTCGCTCGCGTCTTTTATGCGCGCGGCTTAACAAATCAGGGGCGACGCCAAGGTCGCCCCCATTAGCGGGCAATGTTGGAGAACTCGCGGGCGCCTATCTCAGCGAAACACGCGCACAACCCCCTGCCTTTATGCATGGGGAGGAAAGCGCGCTCACCCTGTACCGAGCGTCCGCGTCACGATGTCGTGCAAATCACGCGAAAGCGATGCCCCGGCAGCGACCCGCTTGAGCGCAGCTTCGGCTTTGTCGCGGCGCTCAGATTCGAGCGCACGCCAGGACCGGAACGCCGTCATCAGCCGCGCTGACACCTGCGGGTTGATGGCGTCGAGGGCCAGCACCGTGTCGGCACAGAACTCATAGCCCTCGCCGTCGCGGCGATTGAACTGAGTCTGATTGGACTGGGCGAAATTGCCGAGCAGGGCGCGCACGCGATTGGGATTGGACAGCGAAAACGCCGGGTGCGCGGCGAGGCTCTTGACTCGCGCGAGCGTGTCGGCCTCCGGGATCGCGGCCTGCAGGCCGAACCATTTGTCGATGATCAGCGCATCGCCTTCGTGGCGGCGGTAGAAATCGTCGAGCGCCGCCTGGCGCTCCGGCACCTGATGGTGGGACAGGGTGGCGAGCGCCGCGATGCGGTCCGTCATGTTGTCGGCGTTGCGGTATTGAGCATGAGCGCGGGCAATGCCGGCGGCGGGATCGGCCGTGGCCATGAGATCGAGACAGACATTCTTCAGCGCCCGGCGGCCGGCGCTTGCCGCGTCGGGACTAAACGGGCCCTGTTCGGCCATCCGATGATGAGCAGCGGCGAGCACGTCCTTGAGCTTGCGCCCGACCTCGGCCCGCAAAGCGTGCCGCACCGCAAATATCGCGTCGGGATCGACATCGCGGCCGATCTCACGGGCGATGTCGCCCTCTGACGGCAGCGTCAGAGCCTGCGCCGCAAAGGCAGGCTCAAGGCCGCGGTGTTCCAGCACGGCGCCGAGAGCATGGACGAGCGCATCGGCGCCGCGTTTGGGCATATTGGCGCGATGCGCCGCCACATTGTCGATGAGAAGCGCGGTCGCGAGCGTCTGCATTGCCTGCCAGCGATTGAACGGGTCGGTATCGTGGGCGGCAAGGAACGCAAGATCGCCGTCGGACAGGTTGGCGTTGATTTTGACCGGCGCCGAGAAGCCGCGATTGAGCGACAGCACCGGGCGCTCGGGAAGGCCGGCGAACACGAAGCGCTCGTTGACCTTACTGAGCGTGAGGACGCCGTTCTCGAGCCGGCGGCCGTCGGCGAGGGTGACCTCCCGCTCCTGTCCATCCGGCCCCAGAAAGCCGATCGCGACCGGGATCGTCATCGGCTCCTTGGCGGGCTGCCCCGGCGTCGGCGGCACGCTCTGGCCGATTTCGAGCGTTAAGGTCTTGGCATCGGCATCGTGATAACTGTGCACCACGAGTTCCGGGGTTCCGGCCTGACGGTACCACAGCATGAATTGGGCCAGATCGTAGTTTGCCGCATCGGCGAAGCAGGCGACGAACTCCTCGACCGTCGCGGCGCGGCCATCGTGGCGCGTGAAGTAGAGGTCCATGCCGGCGCGAAAACGCTCCTGCCCCAACAGGGTTTTGAGCATGCGCACCACCTCAGCGCCCTTCTCATAGACGGTCGAGGTATAGAAATTGCTGATTTCTCGGTACACTTGCGGCCGCACCGCATGGGCCAAGGGCCCCGCGTCCTCTACGAACTGGTGGCCGCGCAGCGCGCGCACATCCGCAATCCGCTTCACCGGTCGTGAGCGGACGTCTGAGGTGAACTCCTGATCGCGAAAAACCGTCAGGCCCTCCTTCAGGCAGAGCTGGAACCAGTCGCGACAGGTAATGCGATTGCCGGTCCAGTTGTGGAAATATTCGTGCGCGATGATCGTCTCGACGCTCATGAAATCCTGGTCGGTCGCGGTGTCGTATGATGCCAGCACGGCCTTGTCGTTGAAGATGTTGAGGCCCTTGTTCTCCATCGCCCCCATGTTGAAGTGCGACACGGCCACGATCATGAAAATATCGAGGTCATACTCGCGACCGAACGTCTGTTCGTCCCAGCGCATGGCGCGCTTGAGCGCGTCCTTGGCGTATTCGGCGCGGGCTTCCTTGCCGGGTTCGACAAAAATCTTCAGCGCCACCGTGCGGCCCGACATGGTGGTGAAGGAGTCCTCGACGGCGCCAAGCACGCCGCCGACCAGAGCGAACAGGTAGCAGGGCTTGGGAAACGGATCGTGCCACGTCGCGAAATGACGGGTGGAGCCCGGCAAATCACCTGCATCGATCAGGTTCCCGTTGGCGAGCAGCACCGGGGCTTCGGCCTTGTCGGCTTCGACGCGCGTGGTGAACACCGACATCACATCGGGCCGGTCCGGAAAGTATGTGATGCGGCGGAATCCTTCCGCTTCGCACTGCGTGGCGTAGGTCTTGACGGACCGATAAAGACCCATCAGCTTGGTGTTGGCCGAGGGGTCGAGCACGGTCTCGGTCTCAAGTACGAATGCGCGGTTCGGCGGCTGCGGGATCGTCAGCCGTTCCGGTGTTGCCACAAAGGCATCGGCCGCGAGGGTCTCGCCGTCGAGCTTGATCGCACGCAGTTGCAGTTCGTCGCCGTCGAGCACCACGGGCGCGGGTGCGGCGGCTTGCGGATTAGGCTTCAGGCGGAGCCGCGCCCGCACGACCGTGTTGGCCGGATCGAGCGAGACGTCGAGGTCGACGGTCTCCACCAGCCAGTCGGGTGGGCGATAATCGGCGAGGCGGACGGGGACGGCTTGTTCGGTGCGCATGTCTGAAATACCGCGGTAAGGGAGGTCCAGCGAGTGATCTAAACCGTCCGCCCGCGAATGCATAGGTGCCGGTCAGTGGTAACCTGGGTTATGCGAGGCAAAAAATTCGGGGCCACGCTCGACGCGCGCCGATTGGCGATCGCGGGTTTCGCCGGCGCTCAACCCGGGCTAGAGTTCCTCTCCGACAGAATTGCGCTGACAACGGGAGGTGCCCTGATGAACGACCGGCTCGCGTTGCTGCCTAAGGCCGTCGTCCTCGTATCTGCGATCTTGGCTGTCACGAACCCTGCCGCGGCTCAGGACTATCCGGCCCGGCCGGTGCGGCTCATCGTTCCATTTCCGCCCGGCGGCAGCAATGACGTGGTGGGGCGCTTGATTGCGACGCATCTCGCCGAGCGGCTCGGCAAGCAGGTGGTGGTCGACAACCGCGGCGGCGCCGGCGGCGTGATCGGCACCGAGGTGGTAGCGAAGTCGCCGGCTGACGGCTACACGTTGCTGGTGATCTCCATGGCGCACGCGGTCAATCCGTGGCTCTACAAGCTCACTTATGACCCCATCAAGGATTTTGCGCCGGTCGCTCTGCTTGCCAAGGGCGCCAACGTGCTGGTGGTCCATCCGTCGCTGCCTGTGCATTCCGTCAAGGAGCTTATCGCGCTCGCCAAACAGAAGCCCGGCGAGCTGCAATACGCCTCTGCCGGGATCGGCAGCTTCCAGCATCTCGGCGGCGAATTGTTCAAGCTCATGGCCGGCGTCGATATGCTGCATGTGCCGTTCAAGGGCGGCGGCCCGGCGATGGTGGACATCGTCGGCGGCCATACCAAGGTGATGTTTTCTTCCATGGTGCAGACGGTCCCGCAGATCAAGTCGGGCAAGCTGCGCGCGCTCGGCAGCGGCGCGCTCGAACGCAGCCCGGCTCTGCCGGACGTGCCAACGATTGCGGAGGCCGGCGTGCCGGGTTACGAAGCGGTCAACTGGTGGGGTATCGTCGCCCCGGCCGGCACGCCGTCGGCGATTATCGACAAGGTCAACCGCGAGGTCGAAGCGGTGCAACAATCGCCCGACGTACAGAAGCAATTCGACAACGAAGGAGCCATGCCGGCTTCCATGAAGCCGGCCGAATTTGGCGCCTTCATGGTGAGCGAGATGACCAAATGGGAGAAGGTCGTCAAGCAGGGCGGCATCAAGGCGGAGTGAGCGAACTGTCGATGTGTCACGACCCAGCCATTTCGTCCTGGCCGGGACAAGCCCGGATCTCGTCCGGGGACGCGCATGACCAAACCAGTGTCTGACTGAGCCCGTGAAACTGCCCGACTCCAAGGATTTCTGGTCCGGCATGATGTTGATCGCGATCGGCGCGGTCGCAGTGTTCATCGCGCGCGACTATCCGTTCGGTACCGCGCTGCGCATGGGCGCCGGCTTTTTCCCGGTGGTGCTGGGCATTGTCCTGGTGCTGTTCGGCTTGTATTTCGTGGTGCGCGGGCTGCACGATTCGGCAAAGATCGAGGGCAACTGGTCGATCCGCGCGCTGATCGTGCTTCCGCTTGCGTTTGTGGCGTTCGGCGTCCTGATGGAGCGGGCCGGGTTCGTACCGGCCATGCTCGCGCTCACCCTCGGGTCGGCCGCGGCCGGCCGCGAGTTCCGGATCGGCGAGGTGCTCGCGCTCTCCGTGCTGCTCACCGCGTTGTGCGTGGCGCTGTTCATTTTCGCGCTCGGCCTGCCCTATCCGCTGATTGTCGGGATGTGAACTCGCGTAGCCGGCTTATGTCTGCGGATACGCAACACCTCGCGTTCTCGCGAGCCGGGACGCTCGCTTGAGAGTTCCTGGACACGCGCACTGCAATCCAATCACAATCGATGAGTTTGATTCGCAAAGGCTGGGGTGCTCAGAGCAAAGGAGATGAGCATCATGCTTCGCAAGATAGCGATTGGTTAGCAGCCGCGGCGATCGGGTGGGGCGGCTTGACGTCGAACGCGTCGGCCAGGCAGCGTTATCGCCATCACCTCCGGCACGCTTTTTGGGATGCATGGCGGCGGGCGGCGCTTGGGCGAAGCGCCAACGGCCCGAGCAGCTCTCCGGCATTTGGCGCCGCAGAGTCGTGATGAGAGTTGCGGCGCCTCCCGACCGGCCAAAACCTCCCGCAATTTTCTAAAGCTTTTGAGTTATTGGCTGGGCGCAAACGCGCCTCAATATTCGCCAAGAGCGTTTATTCGCTAAGGTCTTTGCTCATCACCGGTTAAACAACCATAACAGCGCGGTGAGTACGATGCTGATGATGATCGAGGTCACCAGCGGAAAGTAGAAGGTGGCGCCGCCGCGTTGGAACATGATATCGCCGGGGAGCCGCCCGAACCCGATCCGTGACAAGAGAGGCCACAACACCCCGACGGCGAGAATCACCAGTCCGAGTCCGATCAGAAAGCGCTGCAGGTCCATCGCAACGGATCCTCCTAAAGGAACAACGCGGCCGGTCGCGTGGTTCCGAGAACTTCATTAACATCAGCCGGTCCGGCGCTGGCGGGGGTGACCGGTGCGCCCGCGTGCCGTTCTGCGAATTGCGCGGCTAGCAAAAGGACGGGCGTTTTTCACTCCCAATCCGGCCTCGGCACCAAGCTGGACGGCCGGCGCGCAGCACCCGCTGCTCAATATCGAAATCGGCGCGGCGGGTGCGGGCGCTCGATAGCCCGGCTGCTCGACACCATCCCGCACGGCGAATTAAATTATTGTGGGTCTTCGCGGGTTCGTGTGGGTGCTTTTCTAACAAAAACAGGGCTGTCAGAGCATCGGCAGCGCGCAAGTGAGAACCTTGAGGCGAAGGTACTCTTCGTCGCGGAAGCCGTAGGCGCGTCGTTGGATGACTCGGATTTTGTTGTTGAGCCCCTCAACGAAACCAAGCGAGACTTTG
>JASHYD010000515.1 GCA_030043175.1 Xanthobacteraceae bacterium
AGGCACCCGTAGTCGACATGACCAATTTCAGTCCCAAGATCGACGTGTTCGGATCGCGCCAGACCCAGCACCTGGTCGAAGATCAGACCGCATGGACGAGGCCAAGGACCATCAAGCAGAAGTTCGCTCAACAGAGCGCCGAAGAAAACAGGATTTACGAGCCGCGCTGCATCGAGGGAAACTTCGGCCCACCCGGGTTGACCGATGCCATTTTGAGAGGCTCTCCGGCGAAGTGGCCGGAGAGCCAGTTGACGGCCACAAATCCGAGTCGCGCGTGGCGATTTCTCGCTCAGCGACGACCGTAGGGGCCCTGACGATAGGTACGCTCGCGTTCGGACGGACCGAACTGCTCGTAGCGTTCGCGTATGATCCCCCTGAGACGCTCGCGTTGCATCGGGGTGAGGTCGGCGAGTTCGCGCGCGATCCCCCTAACACGCTCGCGTTGCAGCGGGGTGAGGTCGGCGAGCCGACGCGCGATTCCTCTGAGATGCTCGCGTTGAAGCGGGGTGAGCTCGGCGAAGCGTTCGCGCATGATTCCCCTGAGACGCTCGCGTTGCAGCGGAGTGAGCTCGGCGAGTTCGCGCGCGATCCCCCTAACATGCTCACGTTGGGACGGGCCGAACTCACTGAAGCGGTCGCCGCGTCCGCGTTCCTCGTCGGAGAATCCGTAGGTGCGGGGCGCAAAGCGCTGGCTATGAGAAGACCCGCTCATGTTGCCCTTGGTGATGCCGCTCTGCTGACCATAATGAGCCGACGCACTCAGCGCCGAGCCGCCTATAGCGATAGTTGCTGCCGCCAAACCAATGGCTATGTTACGCATCATGATGCTGATACTCCATTACTTACTCCACCCCAGCCGCTCGCTAGTCAAACTCAGCAGTTTCCATTGAGTTGCAGCGGTGCGGCATAGTCGCGCCCGGCGGCCCGTCGATGAACGCGGGATGAACGCGCAACGCCTAGAAGGGTGTGAGACCCGTGGTTCTCCAGTATCATGCCTGCGATCGCTGTGCACTTTGACGTTACGCTCACACGTCCCGCAGGACCACTTTGGAAGGATCCTGTGACCGCGACACGAGCGCCTTCCCGCCTTTGAGTGGATGGGTTGGACTCGCCGTCCCAGCTTCTGCCGTTGCCCGCATTCGAATAGCGCCGGGCCGATAGGCTAGCGCCGAACGCCTCGGATCTGAGTGCTCTTGAAGCGCTGATGATCATCACGCCTTTAATGGCTCGATTTGTTATGGCCCGATTTTGACGCGTTGTGGCACTGGCAAGTTTGTCGCTACGCCAAGCGCTTGGCGTTTTTCCTGTAGCCGCGGCAACAACGGCGATGTCATTCACGCCGCGTCGATGTGGAAACCGACCCACGGCCGAACCACTAAGGCACCGCCAGACAGAGGGGGCGCAAGCAGATATTCCGATCAACCCCGTCACACAGTGTGCCCTGCAATATTCGGGGCAGCCGGCCGTGGATACGGCCAGTTGCCGACCTTGGCATTATCGACCGTAAATCCGTTCGGTATGTCGACTGTCCACCACAGTGCTCGGTTGGTCATTGTAGGGCTCCGGGCTCCTGTATCTTTGGTATATCCTGCGCCGCTAGGCGCGGTAGACACTAGGCCAAGTATGTGTGCGATTGGTTCTCAACATTCGCCGACAAATTCGTGCTAAACAAATAGGTTTCTCCATTCGGCTTGAGTTTCTCCATTCGGCTTGGAGAGGGTATTTGTAACTAGGCGGCGGCCCGCCAACGGGGGACGCTGATGTGTTGCTCTTCGATGCATCCCGACATGCGAGCCCCCCGATGCTTTGCTGTTTATCGCCGCGGCTAGCAAAGGCATCTGCGGCAGATTGCATCGATCCGGATCAGGAAACGCACCTGGATGTGTGGACTACATTGAATTCACTAAAAAGTGGATGCGATTGCATAAATAAGCGAGATGCGCCACGTCCTGTATACAAATCTCATGAAGATTCGAATGGTAGTCATAAATGGCGCCCATTTGATCATCAACGAAAGCAGATGGGCAAAACCCCAGCGCCTTTCCGGCAGCTCGTTCTCGCCAAGAACAGCCGCCGATCCGCGAATCGCCAAACGCAAACCTGCGATAATGATCGCACGGATGTGCGCCGTGACGAGGCGACATTTCCAGCGGGTGCAAGGCTTGCGAATCGCTGCCCACTCGCAGCAGCGTCCGCGGTACGCACCTTCTATGCCGCAGTGGAAACTTTGCCGCATCGGGCGGACGATGCCCTCGCAGGCCAGCAATACACACAGCTCGCCGGCCTCTCACGAGGCATGGTTTCTGCAGCTACCGCTGAAGGGCCCCGGCCGTGAGAGGCCACGAGATCCTCATAATCCGCGACGGACAGGGACTTCCGCCGTGACGAACGGATCAAATATGAGCGAGATCATTGGGCTGCCGCTCCGCGCTCTCGTCGCGTTCGCGCTTGACGTGGCGCGAGATGGGCGTCGAGGAGCTCACTGATGACCGCGGCAGCTGGGGGGTGGGATGGTTGGCTAAACCTTTCCCCAGCGGGGGACTTCCATCTCCTGTTGGACTTTCACCTCCTATTCTTTGCCAGCTTGCTCACGCAAGCAAAGTTGAGCCAGTAACGCAACTCACTTTCAGTTGGCCTGAACAATGCACTCATTTCGAAAACCAACCAGCATCGAAGCGTTCGATAGCGGCGCGCAGGTCCGTCTCAATGGCTACCGGTCGATCGATATTGCGCGCGGCCATTCCTTGTCGTGTCGCGATCCTCACCTGTTCTCGATGGGGCCGAATCTCGTCGTCGCGCTCGATCAGCGGCTCATCCTTAAAATCTTTCCAACGATGCTCTGGCATCAATTTGATCGGAACGCGCTGCGCTCGCGCGCCTTCACGGTGGGTTGAGCATTCCAGTCCCGCAGATCCCAATCGAGGGAGAGCGGAGCGGGTGCCCCTACCTCGTCATGACCCGGATGAACGGCGCCAACGGCAAAGAGGCCTGGGCCTGGCTCCCCGAGGATTAACGGAAGAGCGTTCTCACCCAGGTCGGCGAGATCATCGCGCAAGTGCAACGGGTTCCCGTGGGAGACTTATCTCAGCTCCGGCCTCAATGGGAGGAGCAATTGATTCCCAAACAAATCGAAAGCCGCCGATCCCGCGCATCTCAGGATCATCACGCAGACGTTCGGCAGCGCCCTCAAGGCCGCCGACGGCGGCCCCGTTAAGCGCCGCATGCGAGATCCGCTTGCGCGTGGCAACTGTCGCGGCTCGCGAAACTCCGATATTTCATCCATCATTTGGTTCCTGTGGATCACCACGGTTTGAATAGCGGACTGGTCTCATGGCCGAGGCCTGCCAACCAGTCCCCCGAAAACGAGCGAGAGATCACGCCAGATTCAACACTTCAGCCTGCCGCCGAGAACTTCTTGACCCGATTGCCCTGCTTCCCCGCAGCCCTGCTAGCCGATATGATTCGGGTTAGCTTGAAGGCGCCCAGGCGACGTGCGTCAGCGCCGGACAAGCGGGCCGTCGCCCGCCCTATCCTTTCTGCAAGCGGGGAGGGAGGCGTGGGCCCAAAGCCGGGGTACCCCGGACTACGTTGCAATTTGGCAAGGGAGGAGCATGATGAAACACGTTATGCGAATGGCATTGATGGTCGGTGTCGCCGTTGGAGCCCTGTGGGCCGTCTCCGGCGACCGCGGCTATACCCAGACCGCCGATCCGAATGCGGCGCCCAATCCGTACAAGATGCAGGACAACTGGCTGCAGCTCCCTGACGGTCGCAAGCTGGGTGCGGCCATCAAGGTCCAGGTCGACCATAGCGACGGCAAGAGCATTTGGGTGTTCGACCGCTGTTCCTCGAACTCCTGCACCAATTCCATGATCCCGCCGATCCAGAAGTTTGATTCGAATGGCAAGTTCGTGCGGGCCTTCGGCGCCAACATGTTCATTCAGCCGCACGGCTTCTATGTCGACAAGGACGGCAATGTGTGGGCGACCGACAATGGGGTCTTGAACGGCAAGGGCGCCGTCGTGGTCAAGTTCAGCCCCGATGGCCAGGTGCTGATGACGCTCGGCAAGCCCGGCATGCCCGGCAACGCTGAGGGTTTCTTCAACGGCGCAAGCAGCGTCGTGGTTGCACCCAATGGCGACATTTTTGTCGGCGACGGCCATGGCGGGAACACCAATGACCGGGTCGTCAAATTCGACAGGACCGGCAAGCAAATCGCGACCTGGGGAAAGCACGGCAAGGGACAGGGCGAGTTCGACCAGCTGCACGGAATGGCGATGGATTCCCAGGGCCGGATTTTCGTGGCCGACCGCGGCAACAGCCGCGTCCAGGTCTTCGATTCGACCGGAAAGTTCGTCGCCGAATGGAAGCAGTTCGGCCGACCGAGCGACGTCGCTATCGACAAGGATGACGTGATCTACGTGACGGACGATCAGTCGAACCAGAACAATAATCCTGGCTTCAAGACCGGCATCCGCATCGGCAGCGCCAAGGACGGCAAGGTCACGGCGTTCATTCCGACACCTAATGCCGAGATTGCGACGCCCGAAGGAGTCGGCTTCGACGACGCAGGCAACGTCTATGGCGGCTGGACGGGCAAGATGGCGGTGCGGCGCTGGACCAAGGGCTAATCTCTCCGACGACGCGGCCTGCCTTCACCCTCCCCGTTCGGGGAGGGTGATTTCATCTGAGCACCACCCGGGTCCGCCACCAACAACTCCGCATCGTCGTGCAAATTGACCGGTCCGTGCACCTGCGCTTCGATTTGCCTGTCCAGCACGCGCCCCCGCTTTGCGCCAGCTGCGTCTTTTGGGGGTTGCTCCACAGAGAGACCTCGCCACCGCGCGAAAACGGCGGGCTCTCGGCTCGCCTGAATGAGAGGACTGCACGCTCGGGGCGTGATACGCTTGTTGGCTGGAGGCCCTCGGGAGAGCAGATGGCCATTTCTGTTCAGAAGTGGGCAATGCGGAAGTATTGGAACGCATCGACTTGGGATGCGAGCTTGCCTGCGTTGCTTGCTCGCTCGAGCCTTATTGACATGCTCGCCATCGGCGGCTCGAAAATCGCACTCAGCCAAACAAGACCGGGTGGCGAGGCGCGACCCGCGGTGGGCGGGGTGGTTTCGTTGCCGGATGCCGCCTTGATCTATCCAGCACGGGGCGCACCCAGTGCCTGCGGCGAGAATTGCTCAAATTGGCTGGCGACCGAAGGAACGGTCTACTGGGACGGCCATACGCGCTTCACCGCGGGGCTCGACCGGTTTGCGAATCGCAAGCGACCAATTTTCCTCAACGTGCGTGGACAGAGCGACCTCAACGTGGCGATGAGCATTGGGAGATTGCTCCGCGGGCGCGGATACGACGTGGGCGTCGGACAGACGATCGCTGATCAATGCCAGGGTTTAAACGAGTCGGATTGCGTGGCTCTGAAACGCTCGGGTGTCTCGTTGTCCGCCTCGCTGTCATCTGTCGGGGCCTACGATCTCGCCTGCGTTGTCATCCTGGCTGGTGGCGTGCGCCGCACTTTGCCGGAGGACACCAAAGTCCTCATCCAGAGTACTAAGATAGCGAACCGACTTGGGCTCAATATCTCCGATGAACAGCGCGAGGGGCTGCATGCGCACTTCCGCGCCCAGATCAAACTCTACTTTGCGCAAATGGGGGTCGACCCAGCGCTCGCTGATGTGATCGAAGCGAACTATGGCATCGCGCGCGACACGCAGCTGTCACGCGCAAATGTGGTGCGACTTCGGATTGTGACAGGGCCATAAGACAGGAGAGGGCCAAAGACCCCATCGCGGCACGGATTCGCGATCTTTCATTCTTGTAATCGCTGCGAATACGGTTTTCAGGGCGCGCCGAGGGACGTCCTTCATCCGGACGGTGCGGACCGGCTGGCCCAGGGCTGCTGACTTGCCGCAACGCGCAAGTCGGCATCCGAGACGCAAGTCCACATCCGAGGCACACCGAAGCGCGCCGCGAAGGTCGCGGTAAATGCAGCCGCTGATCCGGAGCAGACCTCGCCTCGCCAGGCGGGCGCGGCGAATGCGGACCAAGGTCAGGAGCAGAAGAGCGGATATGTTTCGGTCTGATGGAACTCCCCACTGAGGTGATTTATTGTTTTGACGCGAGCTGATGCATGTCGACTTGACACGAGCACCGGCGGGTGCACATCTCTTGACTCATGAGCAAGCCGTCGACCATCCGCCGTCGCCGCACCGCCCGAAGGGCGCGAGCGCGATAACGCCATCGGCGTTGAATCGCGAGCCGCGCCTCTGAGCGCGGCTTTTTTATTTCTCGAATCCAGTCCCGGCCAATCCAAATTACGAAAGAAGCCTCGTCATGAACGCCCACGCTTATGCCACGCACGCACTCATGGAAATTACGATCCGGCCAGCGGCCGTTTTCGTCAAAGGCGAAGGCTCCTGGCTGTGGGACCACAATGGCAAGCGGTATCTTGATTTCGTGCAGGGCTGGGCGGTCAACTGCCTCGGCCATTCGCCGACTGCCGTCGCCGATGCGATCAGCCGGCAGGCACACGAGCTGATCACGCCGAGTCCGGCTTACTACAACGAGATCAGCATCGAGCTTGCTGCCAAGCTGACCGAATTGAGCGGGCTGGACCAGGTGTTCTTCACCAACAGCGGGGCCGAGGCCAACGAGGGTGCAATCAAGCTCGCCCGCAAGTACGGAGCTGTGCATCGCGACGGAGCTTACGAGATCATTACATTCGACAATGCCTTTCACGGCCGTACCCTCGCGGCAATGTCGGCGTCCGGCAAAAAAGCATTCGAGCCGCTGTTCGAGCCCAAGGTGCCGGGCTTTCCGAAGGCTCAGCTCAACAACATGGCCTCGGTCAGGCGCTGCGTCGGCCCCAAGACCGTCGCTGTCATGATCGAGCCGATCCAGGGGGAGGCTGGCGTTCTGCCCGCAACCGATCAGTTCCTGCATGACCTGCGGTCATTCACCCAGGAATGTGGACTCTTGCTCATCCTCGATGAGATCCAGACCGGCATTGGGCGCACAGGTAAGATGTTCCATTACGAGCATGTAGGGATCAAGCCGGACATCCTGACTCTCGGTAAGGGCCTTGGCGGCGGCGTGCCACTTGCAGCGTTGCTCGCGACGGAAGCCGCCAGCTGCTTCGCCCACGGCGACCAGGGTGGCACGTTCAACGGCAACGCGCTGATGTGCGCCGCGGGTATCGCTGTGCTCCGCGAGGTGTCGCCGGAGAGTTTTCTCGGCGGCGTCCTTGAGAAAGGGGAAGTGCTCACCACTGGCCTCGCCAAGCTTGCGAAGCGGTACCGGCTTGACGAGGTGCGTGGCCGCGGCCTGTTGCAGGCCCTCGGACTTGGCAAGCCGGTGGGAGCCAAGATCGCCGCGAAGGCGTTCGAGGCCGGGTTGTTGCTCAATGCGCCGCGACCGGACTCGCTGCGCTTCATGCCGTCATTGACCGTTGCGGAGAACGAGATCGAGCAAATGGTCGCGATCCTGGACGAGATCCTCGGTGAAATGAATGGAGGCATCTAACATTCCGGCGTCCCGTTGATCGGGCACCACCGACGAATTTGACCCTCTTGGGGCAATTGAAGACACGCCGACGTTTGGCTGAGAACGCCTCGACGTCGTAGCGAGGCAAGGTATGTCTAGCTTCGGCCAATGGAAATATACCGCGGATCGAGACGCAACGATCCTGGCATCCGGCCGAACTGAGCGTGGCGGCGATGACACGTGCAATTGTGCCGGCTGCAGAAATTTTAGAGTGGCGCGAGCGGACTCTTTTCCACATGCCTCAGCGCCAACACTGCCAACGCTAGCGGGCATGCAGGTTGGCCGGGCTCAGATCCGCGCATGGCAGGGACCTTATGCGGCGATGTGATCGCCCGCGCAATCGCCGCACGCTGCCGCCGACTTCGCGGCGTCTCGCGCGCGCATTGCTTGCCGCAGTCGACACCGCCGCCCCTCCGGCCGCCACGCCCGTGCCCGATCGGTTGTCTCTGCGGCCTTCAGAAATGGCACGCGCGCCTTCATTCGCCGGAAGTTGGTGACGGCGCGAAGCGGAAAGGCAGCATGTCGTCGCGCCAAGCCTCCACTTCTCCACTGAACGCGCCGGCCGGCACCGCCGCCAGCGCACTTGCAGAGGTCAGCGGTTCAAATCCCCTGGCGCCACAGGCCAATCAGCCTATCGCCCACGGTATGACGATCAGTTTATTCCGTCCGGACGTTCGGACCGGCGGCAATCGCCTGGCGGACCTGACGGTCGATAGAGCGGTGGCAAAACCTATCGCCAGCGTTCCATCGCCTGCCGATGCAGCGACTCCGGCGGAAGTTCCGCCAATTCCATGCGAATGCCGTTCGGGTCGACGACATTGGAAAGAACGGCCTTCGTGCCGCTGACGGTCGTCGGGCCGACATTGGCACCCCGCTCCTTAAACATCGCGGTCGCGGCTGCCATGTTGTCGACGTGCACGCCGAAATGGGTGATGCCGGGCGGCCGCTGCGCGTTCGCGGGCTGGAGCTCTATGAACGTATTTTGGCTGATCTGGACATAGACGAGTTGCACCTGTCCGGACGCATTGACGAGTCGGAATGCTTCCGGAAAGCCCATCGTCTTCGTGTAGTATTCGACGGCTTTATCGAGATCGGGCACGCTAAGCCCTACGTGATTCAACCCGACAATCCCTCGGTTTGGTGTCTGGTTTTGAGCGAATGTCGTAGCCGTCAGCCCGACCACCGCGCCCGCAACAAATAGGCCAAGACCGCGCAACACCTGCATCACTTCCTCCCTCCGGCTCGAAGCGGATTCCTAAAGCCGAGAGAATTAGAGCATTTTTCGACTCGATTGACACCCCGTCGTTATGAACGAGGTTGCTTACAAGCCGCAGGGCACCCGTGTGTATCAGCGTCAGGCAGGCAGCGATTTCGACAAGGCGATGATCACCCGCACACCGCATGCGCATCGAACGGCCGAACGACATCGCCTGCGGCGCCGTTCTTTTTCGTGCTTGCGACGATTCCATGTGGCTCACCGGCGAGCGGCTCAGCCCAGCGGCTGGTTGCCGAGGAGCTGACTCTCTACCCTGACTTGGCGCCTGGTGCTTCAGCCAGACCGCTGTAGCGTTCGGCTGGTGGTGAAGGGCGCCACCTTACTCTGGATTGTCTCATTGCTCGATGTATTGTTCAGGATCGACAACGGTGCCCTACCACACGAAATAATGCGGTTGGACCGGACCAAAAGGCGGGCTCGCGATGGACCCGTTTGAGCTGGCGACGAACTCTTTAGGCAACACCCGATCAGCACATGGACGTGATCGGCCTCCCCGTTGAGTGCGAGCAGACGACCTCCCGGGTTTCATATTTTTATTGGGCGCTGACGTCCGCCTGCTGGACAACAAAATGCTTAGCTGGAGCACTCATATCCTCGCCTCACCCTACCGCTTGGTTGTCACGAGCCCCGCCAATATTCTTATGCTCCTGGCGCTTGGGCTGGCACGATCTGGCCGTTCAGCGTCCTCGTGTGCGGCCTGCTTCCCTCAGGCGCGCGGCTTGTCCCGGATAAGACGTCCAACAGGGCAGCGCCGCAGCGTTACTTTTCTTTCACTGGACTACGCAGACGATGCCACTATCATCACTCGAGGGCGCGTCTCGGCGGAGGGGTTCGACAACCAGCCAGATTCAATTGCAATTGTCGGGTAGAAACATCGCCTTACTTTCCGAGCTCAATCAGAGCACTGGAAAAGAGCAGGGCGGCTCGCGACGTCAATCGGTTTTTGGGGTGAAGCGAATCCTTGATGGATGTTGCTCGAGCGGCATTCCTCCAGGGCTGGTCGCCACGCCGCCTCGATAGACTGAGGGAAGCGCATCAGACGTTACTGCTCCGGAAGATAGTCGGTTTCTGTGCTATATCTATCGGCATGGTGGATTATCCGGCGAAAAGGACAAATCTGCTGGAAGCCGACGCGGGTGCGCCAGAGTTGCATCGCCGTTGGAGCACCGGTGAGCACAACCGCGATTCCCCGCGACGGCCAGCAGTTCGTAAGGCACTGGCGCGTTCGCGGAGAAGTCGTGCTCCGGTCACGCGAGCCATGGGACCAGACGCCCCGATCGACGCTACGCTCACCGTGAAATCCGCAGCGTTGGCAGTCCCTCTATGTCCACCATTTCGATCAATTCGACGCCTAAACGGATCCCGCGGGGAGCGTTATGTCGTGCCGCTCGTCGGGGCTCCGCTCGGACCACCAGAAGCGCTGGCGGCCGACGTCAGGCAGCAAGGGAGCGCCAGACGGCAAACCACCGGCGGCAGGTTCCCTTCCGCATCACAAAAAGTTTGCGATCTTCGAGCGCCCCTCTTAGGTCGCTCGTAAATCGTTCATAAGTCCTCCAGTGGGCAAGATTATAAAAGATAGCGAGGTTCACCAGCTATGGCGGTCATCGCATCTTCCGACGCGATCGGCGCACCTCCTTCCAGTACGAGTCTGCACGGCCTCGACGGGATCAATTTCTTTCTCGCGGGCATGCAGTCGGGATTCGGTCCCTTTGTGGCAGTGCTTTTGGCTAACGAGAAATGGACCCAGCAGGACATCGGTTTCGTGCTGACCGTCGGCGGTCTCGTCGGATTGTTGAGCCAGGTGCCAGGGGGCGAACTCCTCGACGCCAGCCGCTCGAAGCGCTTTCTGGTGGCACTCGGCGGGATTGTGGTTGCGGTGAGCGCGCTCGTGATCGCGCTTTGGCCAAGCCGCTCGGTGGTCCTTGCTGCGCTGGTCCTACAGGGCTTGACCGGAGGAGTCCTTGGTCCGGCTATCGCGGCGATCAGCCTGGGCCTGGTCGGTCATTCCTCTCTCGCCGAACGGCTCGGTCGCAATCAACGCTTCGCCTCGGCAGGGGTCCTCGCGACCACCGCGGTTATGGGCGCCATCGGATATTTTCTGTCTTATCAAGCCATATTTCTTGCCTCTGCTGCGCTCGCGCTACCTTCACTTGTGGCCCTGTCCCGCATCCGTGACTCCGAAATCCACTTCGGCCGCGCGTGCGGACAACCCGATCACCACGCACCCACACCACCCTCGAGAATACGACGCTCGATCCTTTGGAAGAACTACGGTTTGCTCACATTTGCTGGCTGCTTGTTTTTGTTCCAGTTTGCAAATGCCTCCATGTTGCCTCTCGCAGGCGAGGAACTGGTATATCGGAGCGGAACCGGTGCCTCGCTTGTCGTCTCAGCGCTGATCATCGTACCGCAAATCGTCGTCGTGCTGACCGCCCCGTGGACAGGGCGCGAGGCTCAAAGTTGGGGTCGCCGGCCCTTGCTCTTGATCGGATTCGGTGCTTTGACCGTACGAGCGCTGCTGTTCGCCGTCACCAGCAATCCACTGTTACTGATTTGGATTCAACTGCTCGATGGTATCAGTGGCAGCACGTTGGGTGTGCTCACGGCGCTCATTGTCGCTGATCTTACCAAAGGCACTGGCCGGTTCAATCTGGCGCAGGGCTTTCTTGGGACGCTCTCGGGCATCGGCGCTTCGCTCGGCACGACATTCTTCAGCCTTGTATCCGGAAATTTTGGCAGTGTGATCGGGTTCATCAGCATTGCCTTCGTAGCGCTGTGTTCGGTCCTTATCGCTTGGTTCTGGATGCCGGAAACGTTGCCGTCAAACGCCAGCAAAACGCGCGGCTTAGGCAGTTAATGGAATGGTCCGGCCGGGCTCCTGCGACCGGCGGATGCCGGGATCGGGCGAGTGTCGAACGGAGCAGCGCGATGTCCAAACCACATCGCGACCATTGCCACCATGGGGATTGACCTTGGCAAGCATTGGTTTCCCATCGTCGGCCTTAATCGACGTCGTGCGGCAGAACTGGTCACGCGGGCAGATCGAAGCGCGACTCGTGCGATGCCGCCCGCGAGGCGGTGCAGCGCCCGCCGCTGAAATTCGCCAGACGGCCGCTCAGCTCGAGTTACTGCGCCCATGCACGAACGGCTGGCCCGCCAGCACCTGTCGCTTCATGAGAACGCAGGCGCGCCGATGTCGGCGATGGCCTGCAGTCCCAGCACGCTCCAATCAGGGATCGGATGATGCAAGATCGCAAAGCCGACAGATCGCTAAAAACCTCTTGCGACGCACGGCCGGACTATACATTTGGGTCAGTGGACCGCCTTGGCGTTCAACGGCCGTCACAGTAAGATTCTGGGCCCGCATATTGCCCATGAACTCGGCACATCGTCCCGCCGAGCCGTAAGGAGCACATCGGTGTCGTTCAAGGTTCAGGTTGGTCCACCCCAGATCGCCATCCATCAGGGCCAGACTGTGCTCGTCACCGAGCCGGACGGTCAGATCACTTGGCCAAGTGAAAAGGGCCTTTACTTTCTTGACACGCGGATCATCAGCAATTGGGCGATTTACGCCAACGGTGAGGAGTGGGAGCTGCTCAACGGTGGTCCAATCAACTATCACTCTGCGCGCATCTTTCTCACTAACAAGCCGATTCTCACCGAGGACGGACCGATTCCACCGCGCACACTAGGCCTCACCATCAGTCGGTCAATCAGCGGCGCGCTGCACGAAGATCTCGACATCACCAACAACAGCATGAAACCGGTGCGCTTTCAACTTGAGATCGCCTTCCGATCTGATTTTGCCGACATCTTCGAGGTTAAATCGGGCCACATCGTACGCCGCGGCCAGATCACCACCGAGTGGTCGGAAAGCCAACAGCGGCTTCGCACTGCCTATTCGAACCGGGATTTTCATCGTGCTCTGACTACTCTGGTCGCGCGCGCACCGCGCAAGGCCGTTCTTGCCAACGGGCGGCTCAGTCTTGAGGTGGCGATTCAACCAAATCAGGCCTGGCACGCTTGCCTGCTTTATGAGCTTGCGAACGGAGAGCAGCTCCTCCGCGCGCCCCGCCATTGTGTCGGGACGAGCCACAAGTCTCCTCATTCCGAGGCGACATCGCGATGGTTGAAGACGGTGACCAAGATCGAGACCCGTAACGAAGAATTCTACCGCCTTTTTCACCAAGCGCTGGAGGACATGGCGGCGCTCCGTTTGCCCATCGGAGGAACCAACCACCGGGTCTTTATGCCTGCTGCCGGATTGCCGTGGTTCGTCGCTCCGTTCGGTCGCGATAGCCTGCTTGTTTCGTTGCAGAATATGCTGATCTATCCGCCATTCGCGCGCGGGGCGTTGGAGATTTTAGGCTACCTGCAAGCCAAGGAAGACGATCCATACCGCGATGCCGAGCCGGGAAAGATCCTTCACGAGTTGCGTTATGGCGA
>JASHYD010000516.1 GCA_030043175.1 Xanthobacteraceae bacterium
CTGTCGCTGCGTCTGCAGAATTACGGCTTGCCGCCGGAAAACTTCAGGCTATCGGTCGAAGGCGCGCCGGCCGGATGGACGGCAACGCTGCTGGGCGGCGGGCAGCCGGTGGGCGCCGCCATGCCAGCCACCGATCAGAGCGTGAGCCTGCAGCTTCGCCTCGACGTGCCGGCGGATGCGGCGACAGCCTCCAAGACTCTGACCGTGAAGGCCGACGGGCAGGGCAACAATGTGAGTCTGCCGATCACCGTCAATCTCGCCAAGGAATTGCCGGCGAAACTGACGCTGACGCCTCAGCTGCCGGCGCTGCGCGGTACGCCCAAATCAAGCTTTGACTACACGGTCAGCGTCAAGAACGACTCCGGGCGCAATCTCACCGTCAGCCTCGCCGCAATGGCCCCGCCCAATTTCGACACATCGTTTACCGAGTCCTACGGAACCCAGGAGCTGTCGTCGGTGCCGATCGATGCCGGAGCGTCCAAGGACGTAAAGCTCAAGGTCCGGCCTCCGTCCTCGGTTGACGCCGGCACTTTTCCGGTCGAAATGACCGCGACTTCAGGCGACACTACGGCCAAGACGCAGCTTAGCCTCGAAGTGGTCGGCCAGCCGCGGCTCACGATCAGCGGCAGGGATGGACGGGTATCAGTCCCCGATGCCGTCGCCGGCCAGGAGAGATCAGTACCCCTCGTCATCGCGAATGACGGAACCGCGCCGGCCGACAATATCGAACTATCCGGCTCCGGCCAGAGCGGTTGGAAGATCGAATTCGATAAGAAGACAATCGACCGGATTGCACCGGGTCAGATGGCCGAGGTCAGCGCGCTCATCACCCCGACCGACAAGGCGCTCGCCGGCGACTACATGACGACGGTCCGGGCGTCTTCGCGCGGCGAAACCGCGTCAACAGATTTCCGTGTCACGGTCGGCACCTCGGCTGTGTGGGGCATGGTAGGGTTCGGCATCATCGCCGCCGCATTACTCGTGATGTTCGGCGCGGTTGCAAGGTTCGGCCGAAGATGAGCGACCCTGTCATCACAGCGCGCGGCCTGACCAAGCGCTATGGCGAGGCCGTCGTGGTCGACGCCCTCGACTTCGATATCTTGAAGGGTGAGACGTTCGGCCTCCTGGGGCCGAACGGCGCCGGCAAGACAACGACCATTCTGATGATGCTCGGCCTGACCGAGGTCTCGGCGGGTAAAGTGGTCGTCGCCGGTCACGATCCAGTACGCCGGCCATTGGAAGTCAAGCGCCGGGTCGGCTACCTGCCTGACTTGGTTGGCTTTTACGACCATATGACGGCAGCCGAGAACCTCGCCTACACGGCCCGGCTGATGGGACTTGGCCGCGATGTCCGCGAGGCGCGCATCGCCAACGCGCTCGCGCGCGTGCGGCTTAGCGACGTTGCGCACAAGCGGGTGGCAACCTTCTCGCGCGGCATGCGCCAGCGGCTCGGCCTCGCCGAACTCATCATGAAGCGCGCCGAAATCGGCATTCTGGACGAGCCCACCTCGGGGCTCGATCCGCAATCGACTCACGAGTTCCTCGACATGATCGGCGAGCTCAAGCGCGAGGGGGTCACCATACTGATCACCTCCCACCTGCTCGATCAGGTGCAGCGGCTGTGCGACCGCGTGGCGTTGTTCAGCGGCGGCAAAATCCTGGTGATGGGGACGGTGCCGGAACTTGCACGCCAGGTTCTGGGCGCCGGCTTTGTGGTCGACGTCGAGGCTGCCGCAGCGCCCGGAAAGGAACTGGCGGTGCGGCTTGGCGCCATCCCGGGGGTTCTCAGCGTGCAGCAGACCGCAGAGGCGACTTACCGCCTGACCGCCGATCACGACGTGCGGGCCGAGGCAGCGCGGGCGGTCGTCGCGGCGGATGGTGCACTGACACGGCTGTCGGTCGACAGTCCGAGCCTGGACGCGATCTACACCCGTTTCTTCGAGAAGCAAACCGCAACCGAAGGGGAGATTCGCGATGCAGCGTGAAGGCTCACCGTGGCAGGGCCTCGGTACGGTGCTGGTCAAGGAGCTTGCCGACCACTTCGACAGCCTCCGCATGCTCGGGCTCGCGCTCCTGACGGTGCTGGCCGCCGCAGTGCCTTTTTACCTCGCGGTCGTCGAGCTCAAAGCAACGACGTCCGAAGATCCGTTCCTGCTGCTCAAATTATTCAATCCTGGCGGTCAGACACTATCGGTCGTCGCCATACTGGGGTTCGTGATTCCCGTTGTGGCGATCAGCCTCGGGTTTGACGCCGTCAATGGCGAGCATAACCGGCGGACTTTGTCGCGCATCCTGGCGCAACCGATCTACCGGGATGCGCTGCTGGCAGGAAAATTCCTGGCGGGGATCATCATCCTCGCGGTGAATTTGATGTGCCTGTGGCTCCTCGTTGCCGGTTTGGGGGTGGCTTTTCTTGGGGTTCCGCCAAGTGGCGACGAGTTTACACGCGCCCTCGTGTTCTATTTGATCGCGGTGGCGTATGCCGGCGCCTGGCTCGGCATGGCGATGCTGTTTTCCGTGCTGTTCCGCTCGCCGGCAACCGCTGCGCTCCTCGCGCTCGGCGTCTGGCTGTTCATGACGTTCTTGTGGCCGATGATCGCGCCAGCCATCGCGTCGGCATTGATCCCTCCCGATCCCCGCTATACGCTGCTCGGTATCCTCGATCCGCAAACCGCGGCGTTGCAGCAAGGCCTGTCGCGGATCTCGCCCTATCTCTTATTCGAGGAGGCGACGCGGACGATTCTGACGCCAACGACGCCGTCGCTCGGCCCGGTCCTGGATCAGATTCGCGCGCTGCGCGGCGAGGTGGTCGGCGCAGCGTTGCCGTTGCGCGAAAGCCTGGCGATGGTCTGGCCCCAGGCGGTCACTCTCATTGCCGGCGCGATCGTGCTGTTCGTGGCGACCTATGTGGTATTCCAGCGCCAGGAAGTGCGGGCGTAAGCTTGCCGGAATGCCGGGTCTCGCTTGATTTTTTCAAGCAGGGGTGACCTCGCGGCCGCCCCGTCACCCGGCCGAACGCGGTGATGACCTGTCCTGTACGGACGTAATGTGCGGGCGGCTCTGCTTGCGGACGAGCACACGCGGCTCGCCTTACTCGGATACATTGGCCGTGGCTGGTGCCCTTCATTTGGCGCAGTGATCGAAACTTGGAAGAATTTCATTAGAAACGAATCGCGATTTTTCGATTGGAATATGTGATTAACCAATGAGGCTCACTTTTTTGTCCTTATAACCCTTTTGTATTGTCTCGGTTTATCTGCTCTGTCGGCATGGTTGATTCCATCCCTGATGTATCCGATCAGTTTCTTAACTTCTTTGTGATCCGGTGCTCTCATATAACCTGCTGTTCCGTCACTTCTGGTAATGGGTAAATTCTCTCCGTCGCTTTTGGCCGTGGGGAATTCCTCTTCTCGAGCGCCGGTCGTCGAGAGGAGTGATCCCAGCAGAGCCATTGATAGTAAAAATAGCAACGAATCGCGTTTCATGGCAGCTTAACCGTAAACGATGCGAAAAGTTCCTCGCCTTTTGGCTGCTCATTTCTGGTCCTCAAAGCTCTATCCAAGTCGTGTATAATATTTTGGATTAACCAAAATAAAGCTAATCGATAATCATTTGGTGCGCGGCCGATGCGCAAAAGGCGAGGTCGAAGAACAAAAGCAGATATCAGGGCTATTCCAACGCGATCCCTTAACCGCATGACCGAACTCGTGGAGGCGTGCGGAGGCGATGAACCGCAAACCGCTCAGCCGTCAAAAAGGCTCTGATCGTCGGTGAGGCCCTGCAACGGTGGCCTAGTGATAGATCGAGGTGAGCTGGGGGCGGCAGATTCCACACACACCAACTTTAGAACATCGCCGGATTGCGGTCGGCGCCGTAATTCCAGGTCGTGAGCGCATGACCGGCCTCGTCGGTCATTCTTACGCAGGTGTTTTTGCCGAGCGCTCCGAGCTTTCGCGCCGCATCGATGGCAAACAACATCGCTTCGCGCGAATTCTTGTAGGGACCGTAGCGATCGCCGGCGTGTTCGATCAACCATGTGTCGTCGCTCGGACGGACGATGTATTCGACCCGGTCCAATGCCGCCGGGGGCGCTTTGGAAGGCGCCGGATCGTGATCACGGAATAGCGACATCATCATCGGCGACCTTGGCTTGAGAAGCCGGGGAATCGCTACCGGCATTGCAAGGACGCGAGACGGCAAATTGATAGCCGCACAGTAGCGAAAAGGCGAATTGATCACGGCCTAAATCGCTGTGGGCTTTCCCTTCTCGTGCCTCGTGCCGCTGCGGTGCCGCACCGGGTGCAACGACACCGTAACCAACACACGCAGACTCGGTTGCGTTCCGCGATTGCGGCTTGCAAGTTTGACGCAGGCTCGAAGGTTTGAACCTTGCCTGCGTGACGCAACGGGTGCAGTCTGATCCGTGATAACCCTACAAGGGAGGAATCATGAGCGAGCACGACGAGAGCCGGCGCGCATTTATCGTCGGTGCGGTCGGGGCCGGAGCGGTTGCGAGCACGACGCTCGCGCAGGCGGCTTATGCCCGGGCTGCGAGGACCAGGGTCCGGACATCGAAGAGCCCCCAACCGGAGCCTTCTGAGCACGTGGCGGAAACCTTCGACGGCGGGCATGGCGTGTTCTTCAATGACGAGCAAGCCGCAACGGTTGCGGCGTTCTCCGAGCGGCTGATGCCGAGCGCGCCCGGCAAGCCCGGAGCAAATGACGCCAACGTCATCAACTACATCGATCTCGCGCTTGCCGGCGCCTATGCGGATCAGCAGGATTTGTATCGGCGTGGTCTCGCCCAACTCGATGCTTATTGCCGCAAAGCCTATGACCAGCTGTTTGTGAAACTTAGCGCGGCGCAGCAGGATGAAGTGATCGGCGCGCTGGAACAGGGCAAGGCGAGCGAGTTCGAATTCCCGATCGCGCAGGTGTTTTTTAACACGCTGCGCACCCATACCATGGAGGGTATGTTCGCCGACCCGGTTTACGGCGGCAATAAGGATTTTGCCGGCTGGAAGCTCGTCGGCTTTCCGGGGGCGCAGCTGTTCTACACGGCGGCCGATCTTGCGAACAATCAGGCTTTTACCCGCGCGCCCATCACCTCCCTGCAGGCCCGCGCCAGCACCAAGGGGGCATGAACCATGGCGATCGAAAAGACGGACATTGTCATTGTCGGCATGGGCGCTGTGGGCGGAGTGATGGCGGCGGAACTCGGCAGAGCCGGTCTGAAGGTGATCGGCCTGGAGCGTGGCCCGCGCCTCAAGACGGCTGATTTCCAGCTCGACGAGCTGCGCTACTTCCAGCGCAAGGACCTGCGGCCCAGCCCCAAGACCCAGCCGGTGACGTGGCGGCCCAATGCGAATGCCGCGTCCATCCGGCTGCCGCAGCTCGACTACGGCAATCAGGCTGGCGGAGGAACCGTGCACTATGGTGCGGTGTCGTGGCGCCTGCACGAGGACGACTTTCGTGCTCGCACACAGACGGTTGAGCGCTACGGTTTCGCGGCGATCCCACAGGATTCAACGCTTGCCGACTGGCCGCTGAGCTACGACGAGCTTGAGCCATATTACGACAAGGCTGAGTACGATATCGGTGTTTCCGGCAAGGCGGGAAATATCCAGGGCCGCAGGGTCGAAGGTGGCAATCCGTTCGAGGCGCCGCGCCAGCGGGAATATCTGCTGCCACCGCTGACCAAGGATCAGCCCAGCATCCTGTTCGAGGCCGGCGCGCACAAGCTTGGATATCATCCGTTCTCGACACCGCACGCAATCCTGTCGCAGCCCTACAAGGGCCGCCCAGCCTGCGTTTATTGCACCTACTGCCAAGCCTTTGGCTGCTATATCGGGGCGAAGTCGAGCATTCTGGTGGCGAAACTGCCTGAGGCCGACGCCACCGGCAACGTCACAATCAAGACGGGAGCGATGTGCTACCGCATTAACAGTAGCGGCAAGCGCGTCACCGGCGTCTCCTACTACGGCCCGGACGGCTCCGATAATACCATCGAAGCCGAGATCGTCGTGTTGGGGACGTTCATCTACGACAATACGCGCCTGCTCTTGTTGTCGAAGACAGACGCCTTCCCGAACGGACTTGCCAATTCAAGCGAACAGGTTGGCAAACACCTGATGACGCACATCATGCCGAACGTG
>JASHYD010000517.1 GCA_030043175.1 Xanthobacteraceae bacterium
GAGATGCTGGAGGGTCTGTTCGGCCTGAAGACTTCCGAAGGCGCGATCGCCAACATGCTCGCACGCGCGGCCGAGCCGTTTGCCGAGTGCGCGCAAACCATCCATGAGACCGTGCGCAACAGCCCGGTGATCGCCAGCGACGAGACATCGGCGCGCGTGAAGGGCAAGACGCACTGGCAGTGGACGTATCACGACGACTCCGACGCGCTCAATGGCACATTGCTGAGTCACAGCGCCGCAGGGTAGTGAGCAATTGCACTTTTGTCGAATTTTACGGCGGTGCCGCTGTAAGTAAGAATACAGTAACTCGCGAGGCGCAGAGCATATCGTCTATGTTTTAGCTCCATATTAGACGTTGAATGAGTGTATCTATTGCATTTTGTCCAAAGTGTTGACTAAATGATATAAGATGGACATTAGAGAGGCGTGCGCTCAGGGGAGGAGTTTGTCATCGTCCTGCGGGGGGGCTGTCTCGCCGCAGGACGGCGTTTTCAACCCGCGCAGCCAATATTTCGTAATGCATCGCGAGTTCACGCATCATCCGGCGGGCGTCTGCATCGCGCATGGTTTCGGCTCGGACGAGCGCAGCTTGAGCGGACGCCTCATCGGGCCAGTCATCCATATTGACCGCGCGCTCGTGGCCGCAGCTCTGGCAGGTCACAAACAGGCCCCGGACGCCATGCTGGCGCATGCATGCCGATCGTCAAGGGACGGATGGGTTCGTCACTTGGCCATCCAACATGTAAAGAACAGACAGGGAACAAAATCAAGTGACCGTGACCGGTTCCTCGAAGGGAACCAATGTAGCTTTGTCGGATTAAGGACGAGGGTTCCGGAAACGGACCCTGATGTTCCGCATGATGATCATGACCTGACTGCGGCGGCCGGTGACTTGCCATCCCCACGCGCCCCCTGCGCCAACGATCCGGCCGCCGACTCTTTCTTTTGCAGGACAGCTTCGCCTGAGATCGTCGCGTTGGATTTGAGGCCTTTCGCCCTATCGACGGAGAATCAAAACCGGAGGTTAAGATGAAATTTGTCGTCGCTTCCAGCCGTTTACTCGGCTGTGTGATTTGCTTCTGTGCGGTCTTGTCAGGGGCGCCGCTGTCGGCAGCGCCCGAGCGAAACGTGCCTCCGGCCGCCTTGCAGCAACTCGACAGCGACCACGATGCCACGGTCGATCTGAACGAGGCCAAGACCGCCGGCGCCGCGGTGTTCGATCGCCTGGATCATGATCATGACGGAACCTTGGATCGCCGCGAGTTGCTCGGCCGCGTGGCTGCCGCACAATTCGCTGCCGCAGATCCGGATCATGACGGAACACTGAGCCGCGACGAATATATGGCGTTAGTGGAAATGCGCTTTAACGCCTCAGAAACTGATCATGACGGCACACTGGATGCCAAGGAACTCCGCTCGCGTGCCGGTCGCAATCTGCTGTCCTTGGTAATGTAAGGGCGCCGGATAAATCGCGCCCAAGGCGGGGCGAAACCGGATGTCAAGTTCGAGTTAATGATCCATACCCCGGTCACAGTGGAAAATCGTTGTTTGTCGCCGAGAGCGGTCGGGGCGAGTCTGGCTCCTTCCTGTTCTGCCCCGATCTGGCGTCGAGTTTGGTTTTGGCCATGCAGTGTCTTCATCCCTAATCGACGGGCATCACCGCCTTGGCCTTTCGCCATCGAACGCCGGATAGCGTTCTCGATGTCGGCGTCGGCGCTGCTTAAGTCCGAAGTCACCTGCTGCCTCGAGTATCAACAGCACGCGATTACGCAATGGGTTGAATGGCTACGGCAACTGGTGCGCTGGTCTCACGCCCGTCCATCAAATTTTCCGTCCCGTCCCACCGACCCGTCCAGGTTTCCGGAATGGTGCTATCGACCGCGTCGTTCAATGTGGGCAAACATGATCAACCGTAGGCACCTTGCGTGGTTTATCGCAATTGTGTGGCTTATCGCGCTTGCGAGCCTTGCCGAGCGGCTTGTTTACGAGTCGGCATGTCGAGCTGGTGTTGATTGGCAGTGCTATGGCGTTCATCTCCGTTGGCGCCAGCCAACGCCGCCTTCAGACGGGCATGGAGAAGGCCACTGCGGGATTCAATCACCGCCACGCCGACTGCGCGGCCGTCAGAATTTCGATAGGTCAACCACAAGAGCGTCGTCGGCGGTTCGGGCTTCTTGGCCATGCCGGCAGTATCACCGGCGAGGTACGAACGTTCAATCGGCCGAATGGGAGAACCGCGAGCAGCGGGCATTGCTGGTTCCCGTTATGGGTGAGGCTTAAACAGCGCACACTCTAACGGTATTCAAGCGCCCGTCATCTCATGCCAGGATTTTTGGAGACCAGCGCGGGGGCGAACCATGAAATGGACGATAGCGATAGTCGCGATGGCGATCGGTGTGACTGGTCTTTGCCATGCCGCTGACCCTCAGGCAAGGCGCGACTTATGTTTCGCGGTTGACGGGATGTCGCCAGAGCAGAAGCTCGAAAGCTCTACCGCAGTAATCCAATCCGCCGGGCGGACCCGTCAGACGTTGGCACTCGCCTATGTGAATCGCGGCAGTGCAGAGACGTTCAGCATGATCGATGGTCGGATGGTCGAGGCGACCATGCCCGCAGTATCGGCCGAGAGGTATATAGGTTCAATCACCCTGAACGGGCCGGCTGCGGCGTCAGTCGCGCGGCTTCCAAATGATCCTGGCGATAGTCAACAGAAGACCTTCGGCGGTTTCGGTCGGCTCGGCGATCTCGACGGTAGGCTCGGGTTAAGCTTCCGCGTCTGTTCAATGGGATTATCATGGGCAAGACACCCGCACATGAACGCTTCCTTGGATGGAGTCGCCGCATGAAAAGGACGTTTTCTTGGACCGCCGCTATCAGCGGTACTCTGCTAGCTTTTGCGGCGGCGGCGGAGATGACCGCGCTACCCGACGGACCCAATCGCGACCTCGTCTCAAAAGTTTGTCAGGAATGCCATGATCTACAAATGGTCTTCGACGCCGCTGGCATTAGCCGTGGGGAGTGGGACATGTCGCTTGAAGAAATGACCGCGAACGGCATGACCATTTCGGCAGAAGATCGCGCGAAAATTCTCGCATATCTCTCAACCTATTTGGGTCCTATGCCGCCAAAATCAACCGCGCATTAGTCCGTGCGTTCGGCAGGCGCTTTGACGATAACGCCCTACCCTTCAAGCCACGTGCGACCAGCGTCCGTGATGCGGATACGCTCAACCACGAACGTCGCAGCGCGGTGCGCCGTCACGGGCTCGATCACAACAGTTGCGAACTCGGCGAGCACAAGGCTGGAGAGCATCTCCACAGAGAAGCCCCGCGCTAAAAGGAATTGCTCGGTCAGACCGCGCTGGGTGCCGGCAAGCATTTCGAGGGCTCGGCGTTGTTCGCGACTGGAACGACACGCCGAGTATGTGTACGGCCTCTTGCGCCGGGTACGACCCATATAATCAGCCCACCTAAGTTGACCACCCAGTTCCATCCAACGGGCATAGGATGCAGAACTGACCAGTCATTGGCGCGATCAACTGGAAATATTAGTGGAGGTTCGGGTGCCGGATGATGTTGCGCTTGGAAGCGTACTATTCATTGGGTCACCACTCAGCGCGGCCGACCAGCGCCACCCTGTTTCGTGGCCATGCTCGCGGTTAATGTCCTTCGGGTCATACCGGACATTCGCCATTTCGCGGAGACGTTGTTTGGATTGTCGAATGCGCTGTTCCGACTCGGCGATCCTTTTCTCAGCGTCCTCGTTGATGATAAGCAGCTCTTGGGCCCACATATTCGCCTGCTCCTGCACGATGCGGATCTGCTCGTCTATGGAAAATTCAGGACGCTTCGCCATCATGAATCCTTCTATGTAGCGGTTGCCGAAATCGACATCGCCTTGTCACGCCTTGCAGCGTGAAGCCGCCAAACGAGCTAATGTCCGCTAGACCCGAGAGGCTGTCGGTAATG
>JASHYD010000518.1 GCA_030043175.1 Xanthobacteraceae bacterium
TGATCGTCGAGGCCGTCAAGCCGTTTGCCTGGATCGACCGCTTCCCGAAGCTCTCCGCCCTGTCCCACGACGAGGCACGTGCCGTCGAGAAGAAGTGGGGCGAAGCGCTCAGGGGGCGGGCGAAATCGTGACGCGACGGAACAGCCTGTCCGATCTCTCCCGCAGGCGAGGACAGGCGGACGATGCGCCACATGCGATTATGCCGGGCTGACGGCGGAAGGTTGGGGAGAGGGGTCGGCCGCCACGGAGAGACCGCGCCGCGCCATGGTGCGGGTCGAATTAAGCACCTCATCGAGCTGGCGATCATTTTCTGCCAGCCCCGAACGGTCGGCTTCCGCATGCCACAGATGCAGGACGCCGGTTGCGAACCGGCCATCCTTGCGGCGCACGCCGGCGCGGATGAGGCGGATGAACAGGTCGGAGTCCTCGCGGCCCCAACCGCTGAACGAGGCGTCGAAACCGTCGATTTTTTCCAGATCCGCCCGCCAGAATGCCATGTTGCTGCCGCGCGCCCCGCGCCAGCGCCGCGCGGTTAACTTGCGCATCGGACCAAGCCGCAGGTTGAGCAGAGGCGCAAAGCGATTGAGCTCACCACGCGCGCGCCGAACGAGCCAGCGCGCAATTCCCCACCATTCGGGCTCGAGCCGCTGACGAAGAATGCGCTCGGTCAACGGCGGCGACAACAGGATGCGCGTACCCGTCACGAACCACCCCGCCTCGCAAAGCCGGCGATGCTGCGCAACGAAGTTCGGCCGGGCAATGCAATCGCCATCGAGAAAGATAACGTACATGCCGGCGCTCTCACGAATACCGCGATTGCGAATATCCGATAGCCGAAAGCCGAGATCGTCATGCCACACATGCTTAATCGGCAGCGCCGTCCGTAAAGCCCATTCGCGCACGACGCGGGCCGTAGCGGGGCCCGAGCCGTCGTCGGCCACGACGATTTCGAAATTACGATCAGACTGATACGACAGCGCGCGCAACACCGCGTGGAGGGCGTCCTCTCGATTGTATGTGGAGACGATCACTGAGATCAGTTCATTCACGTTGGTGCCCTGCGAGCCAGGCTTTCATGTACCGGTAGTATGTCCCTTCGGCGTTGGCGACGGCGAGCAGGAAGCCCTCCCGACCGTCGAGAAACCCAAGCTTCACCACGTAGGCACGCAAAAACGACCACATGCCATGGGTTATTCCGCTGGAGAAGGAAATCCGCCGCGACGCCGCAAACATCTCGGCGCCGGCGGTCGAATAGCTGTCCACTCGGCGGAGGGCATCTTCAAGCCGCAACACCGGATGATGATCGAGGACGCCTGACAGACGGCCAATCGATCCTTCGCAAATGACGCGCTCGTGGACCAAATCGCTCGTGAAGCGCGCCTTTTCACGACGGAAGAGACGCAGCACGTAGTCTGGAAACCAGCCCGAATGGCGCATCGGCCGCCCCAGGAAGGTGGAAAGCCTGGGGATTTCGTAGCCGCAGGCGGAAGCCGCGCGGATGGCGGAGAGGATCTCCCGGGCGAGCGGCGGCGACACACGCTCATCGGCGTCGATCGACAGCACCCAATCGCCGCAGGCCCGCGATAGCGCAAAGTTTTTCTGAGCGCCGAAGCCGGCCCACGGGCGGGTGACGACGATAGCGCCTGTTGCTTCGGCGATCTTGACGGTGTCATCGTTGCTGCCGCAGTCGACCACGATGCGCTCGTCGCAAAACGCGACGCTGTCGAGGCAGGCCACAATGTTGCGATCCTCGTTGCGGGTGATGATGATTGCGCTCAGCTTCACGGAAGGATCCGCGTAACATGGCCCATCTTCCGACCGGGCCGCACCGTCTGCTTGCCGTAAAGATGGACGCAAGCGCCCGGCACGTTGAGCCATTGGCGGTAGCTCGTGATCTCATCGCCGATCAGGTTGACCATCTCGGCGCGTCCGAGGCGCAGCGGTACGGCCAGCGGCCAACCCGCGACCGCCCGGATATGCTGCTCGAATTGCGATACCGAGCACCCGTCGAGCGTCCAGTGACCCGAGTTGTGTACCCGCGGGGCGATCTCGTTTACGATCACGGAATGTCCGGCGCCATCCGCAACGACAAACATCTCGACCGCGAGCACGCCCACATAGGCAAATGCTTCTGCAATCTGCCCGGCGATCCGGCGCGCCTCGCCGGCGACCGCAGGCGTCACTTCGGCGGGTACCCGCGAAACCTTGAGGATATGGTTGCTGTGCTCGTTCTCGGCGACATCAAAGCATTGGATTTTCCCGTCGCGGCCGCGGGCTGCCACCACGGAGATTTCACGTTCGAAAGGCACGAACGCCTCGAGGATCGACGGCTGGCCGCCAAGCCCGGTCCACGCGTCGATCGCGTGATCCGGGCAATGCAGCATCGCCTGACCCTTGCCGTCATAGCCAAAACGCCGGGTCTTGAGCACCGCAGGACACCCCACGGACGACAGTGACCTGGCAAGCTCGCTTTCTGACCCGGCAACCGCGTAGGGGGCAGTGGCGATGCCGAGCGAGGCGACGAAGTTCTTTTCCGCAAGCCGATCCTGGGTAATGGCGAGCACCTGAGGGTCGGGCAACACGGGTTTGCGGGCGGCTAGAAATGCCGCCGTTTCCGCCGGAACGTTCTCAAATTCATAGGTGATGGCGTCAACGTCGTCGGCGAAGCGATCGAGGGCGCCCTTGTCGCTGTAGTCGGCCTCGGTGACCCGACGCACCACGTCGAATGCCGGGGAAGCGGGCTCAGGGCACAGCACATGGCACCTGAAGCCGAGCCGGGCCGCCGCCATCGCGAGCATGCGGCCGAGTTGGCCGCCGCCGAGAATCCCGATGGTGGCGTCAGGGCCAAACGAGGTCACGCGCCGCCCCCGGTGAACGGCGCTTCTTCCACTGCATCGGTCTGGCGCTTGCGCCACGCTTCGAGTCGATCCGCCAGCGCGCCGTCGTTAAGCGCCAATACACTCGCGGCGAGCAGTGCGGCGTTGATCGCTCCGGCGCGGCCGATGGCGAGCGTGCCAACCGGAACCCCGGGCGGCATCTGTACGATCGAATAAAGCGAATCGAGGCCGGCCAGGGCCTTGGATTCAACCGGGACGCCGAACACCGGCAGGATGGTCATCGCCGCCGTCATGCCGGGCAGATGCGCGGCCCCGCCGGCGCCGGCGATGATGACCCGAATCCCCGCGGCCTTCGCACCCTTGGCAAACGTATAGAGTCGGTCTGGCGTGCGATGTGCCGAAACGATGCGGGTTTCATAAGCGATGCCGAGCGCGTCAAGAGTATCGGCGGCATGTTTCATCGTCGCCCAATCGGATTGGCTCCCCATGACAACCGCGACAAGTCTTGCAGACACGGAACTCACAAAACCTCCGCGCCGCAAGCCACCGACTTCAGTCGGGGTAGGAAAGCGGACCGCCGTTGAAGCGCCTTGCCAATCATTTCATTTTTGACAGTGTCACCGTTGCGAACGTCCGGTTGACGCCCACGACAGCGCAAGCAAAGCCGCTCCGCAATACGCTCGAATGCCGAAATGCCGGCTGCAACCCGATTTCGCAACGCGGTTTCGATGCGGGCGCGCCGCGCCAATATGCCCTGCAGTTCGTAACCTATAAGGCGGCGCTGCGAGGCATGCCGGTTGTTGCCATCGATCCGCATAACACTTGGCGAGCCTGTCCGGAGTGTGGATCGATCCACAAGGCCAATCGTAAAACCCAACAGACGTTCTCCTGTACCGATTGCGGCTATACCGCCGCTGCCGACTTTGGTGGTGCCCGGAATATCCAGGCATTTGGGACGCGCGTATAACCAAGGCTCCTCAAGCTCTCGGCGGGATGAGGCGAGAGGGATGCCCACACCTCGAGGCACGGGTAAGGCCCCCGCGCCTTTAGGTGGGGATTTGGTTACGCAATGATGTCCGGCGTCAGTTGATCCTCGATGAAGCTAATTCGGTCGCGTAAAATGAGCTTGCGTTTCTTCAAGCGCTGAACCTGCAGAAGATCGGCCCCCGGGACGGCTTGCAGCGCTTCAATCGCGGCGTCAAGATCGCGATGCTCCTGCCGCAACCGCTCGAGCTGTACCTTCAGCTCGGTTACTTCTTCTTCGGTCATCGCAGCCGCCGAATTCCAATGTCGCTCCCTCCTACGCCTTCGCGTTAGGTCGGATTAGCCATTGACCGGCCTTTGGCAGGCCCGATGATAAACTTTAAGCGTGATCCACCGCCCCCAAGCGGAGGCGGTGGCTACGCTGGAGCTTCCCACCGGGCCGCGCTCGGCGCGGACCCACCGGGCTAACCCACCCTACAGAGGTAGGGAGGGGCGTCCTGGCCTCTACCGCCACACCCCGAAAATTGAGCCTGCCAATACCACGATTAGTCCCGCGATGCTGCCCGAAAGCTTGCCGCAGGATCAAGGTGTCGGGTAGCGCACAAGAGCTTTCGCGGGGGGCTGCGACATTTAGATCACACTAAAAATTTTAGTGAACGTCATGAACTGTCGACGGTTAGATGATACCTGAAGGTCGGGCCGCACCAGATTTGTCGCATCGACTCGATTT
>JASHYD010000043.1 GCA_030043175.1 Xanthobacteraceae bacterium
ACGCGTCCATCTTTGCAAACTCTGCCGCCCGCCGCCGACGCTCGCGTTGCCGCTGTCGCGTCGCAAGGCGATTGCTCTCGCAGTACTGGGGATGTGTGCGCCGATACTCGCGCCAATAGTCGCGATGGCCTTGAGCCCACGCGCGCTGCGCCCGCGCCTGGTTCTCGCGGTAGTCGGCGTCGCTCTGCCGCTTAGCCCGCTGCCAACGTCGCCGTCGCGCTCGCTGACAGGCCGATCCACTGCAGTACTTCTGAGCCGGGACTTGCGAACGCGGTCGGAACGCCCCACCGCAGGCCGCACACCGCCGCCTCTCCATGGCCACTCTCTCCGCCCAGGAAAACCTGAGCGAAGAGCGTCCAACGGCACGCCTACAAACGCGATGGAATGGAAACCCCGCCTCAGCGCTCACGGTCTACGGCGCCGGCGCGGCCCCGCGGGCTCACACCGGTCGACTCAGACCGCGTTGCGCTGGGTCATCTCGTGAGCACTTCCGGGGTCAATTCCGGTTGAGTGTCAAGGGGTTGGGCTCCCAGCGCCACAGTAGGCGCGTTGCGACGGTCACTTTCCCGTTATATCGGCAACTCGACTTAAAATTTGGGGTTAAAGCGGGTGCGCGGGCGCCATCCCGCGCGCCCCGGCTCCCCCGCCAGCCCCACTCCCCAATGGCAGGAGCCGGGGTCAAAGGCACGGAGGGAGCGCGATATGTCCGACATGCAGTTCTTAATGCTCGCCAGCCAGTTGCTAACCCGCGCCGAGGAAATCTTGGTCCGAGCAGCAAACACGAGCGAGCAGGAAATCCAACAGATGATGTGCGTAACCGCGGCGAGCTACGAGAATTTGGCGCGGCACGCCAAACAAGGTTTTGAGCATTCACACGCACATGCCCGCCACGGCCGGGCGCCAGGCACGGCGTGCTTGTGGGATCGTCCGCCGGTTCACCTCAGATGGCTGCGTGCAGTCCGTGGCTCGCCTCCCGACGCCGTCACACACTCCGATAAGAGAGGTCGGGGCCGCCTGTAGCGCGACAATCTGCGTGAGAATCTTGACGGCGTCAGATGCCTAAGCCACTCCGCGCGGCGACATGAGCCAATAAGACGAATGCCTACATTCCTGTACCGCTGCCCAAATACGGGCTTCAATGTGCAAGGCTTCGCTTCGAACGACGACAAGTCCGAAAGCGATGACCACATCTTTGTGGGCGTCACCTGCCTCGCGTGCGGCTTGGTGCATCTCGTCAACCCGAAAACTGGCAAGACGCCCGGCGAAGACGGCGATTGATTCATCTAAGAAAGCCCGGCGTCAGGGTCACCCACTCCAATTCTCGCTGCGCTCGCGCTGTAACACGGTAGATTGCCGGATTGCTAGGTCACGTCGACCTCCTTTGAGACGATACCTTTCGGCGGCGCGGTCGATGTACGGGGTCGACGGTGGCGGTCGCTTTGAGCGCACGCCGCCCCGCGTTGGTGACCATGATGTAGGTGACTTGAACCGTTTTCTTGCCGGCATTTAGAGGCGCGCGGTACAGCATCGCAAGCCCGTTACGGACGAGTTCAGCCAACAAGCGGCTGGTGGAGCCGTAACCGAGCATGATCGATTCAGTGGCGAAATCGTTAGAGAGCATCTCTAGCGCCCGCCGCGCGCTCGCGCCGAGACGGACTTTTCGAGGTGTGAGCGGGTTTTCGGATCGCGGCATTTCGGACTGCCTAACGCCGAGCTCGGGACCGGCGTTCACCAGCAGATCACGATCTATTGGCCCTCCCTGCTTGGCTCAACCCCGAGAAAGGGCCGCGGCTCCATGGATGCGCGCCGACAAAGAAAAAGGCCCTGCCGAGGCAGAGCCAGAACCTTCCCGCAACCAGCCCGCAAAAATTGATGAGTGCGACAACCCAGTGCCAGGAGCGGGGCATTGCGGCCCCGATCATTTGGATGAGGAGGCGGATCGGGGCCGCTATCTCTAGCAAACTAAAGTCACTTAGAAGACACTTTCATACCAAGATCAAGCCGCGTTCTGTGCTTCCGCCTCACTTCGTCCCCGATCGTGTCTGATTTGCAACACTTTGGCGAAAGTGCAATTGAGGCTACTTTCTCTCCGCTACTATGGGAGGTCGGCTCGATACGGCGACGGTCGCACAGGCGCTTCCCACATCGCTCTGTGCCATCGGGGGGTAGCAGCGATGTCAATCCGTTCCTTCGTAACGCCAGGGGTGTTTGACCTCGAGGCACTTGCGGCCATCGACGAAGCTTTTGACGGTGCCCTCGAGGCACTTGACGACATGGGCCAACCAAAAATAGTGCGCGAAGTCATCGCCCAGCGAATTATTGAAGCGGCGACGCGCGGGGAGCGCGATCCGGCTCGCTTGAGGGACGCCGCAATCCCTTGGCTTACCCGCGCATAAGCCCACGGCCGCCTCCCCGCATGGTGGGTCGCGGCCGGCTACCCCAATGCCGAACTCGACGCCACGCGCACGCAAGCAGCGGCCACCATCGCGGCGGCGCCGCCCAACGTTCGGCTACACCACCAATTGCTACTGACTGAGAAACCAAGGGCCCGCGGCGAGCAAAACACCGTGGCCCCTGATGAAGGAGGGGGCAAACGCAATGTTGAACGCGTTAGGAAAGATTGCAGTCGGCCTTTGCTGGCTGCTTCTGGGGGCCGGGATCGTCGGTCTGATTCAGGAATGGCGGGGCTTAGAGCTAAGGCTCTTCGAGGAGGCTGATTCTCAGCACCTCGCCAACTGGACGATGGTCGCAGTTGGCTTAATGGGCCTCGCAATCCGGGGGATGTGGCACTGATCACGGCTCAATTCACTCCTGGTGCGATCAAACATAGGAGTCGCGCGACAGTCACCTCTACGAACACCTGCCTCACAAGCTTTCGTCAATATCCTTCGGAAGGGGGGGACTCATGAGAAAGTCGATTATGTACGCGCTCGCCAGCACAGCGGCGCTCCTCACCCATCAGGCCGATGCGCAAGTCATCAACGCCTGCATCACCAATAACGGGCACGCTGCGCGTCGTTGCCGCGAATGCCTCGTGCGGAAACAACGAGACGCCGATCGCGTGGAATGTCGTAGGACCAGCGGGGCCTGGCGGCCCCACTGGGGCGCAAGGACCAACGGGTGCACAGGACCCAGCGGGACCGCAAGGGCCAGCAGGTGCACCTGGGGGCTGGGCGCAGGCGATAAGCTCTCCTGACCCCGTGCGGGCGGTGTTACCCAAGAGCCACACGCAGCGCGAAATTTGCAAACTAGACGCCCAAATTCCGGAAATACCTCCCGAGCGCACTGTCGTGTGATGTAAATTACTTAACAAAATGCGAAAGGGGCCGAAACCACCGGCGAAAAAGGATGCCGTTCGGCCGGTATTTTACAATTTTTTTGTCACGATCAGGCAAATTGCACCGGCCCGCGCTGTGCGCCGCGGGCCGTCGAGAGCGCGTGTTGAGCCTTCCGGCTAACTACAGGAGGGGATTATGAATCGGCGCGCCATATTCACGCCAGCCGCGCTGAAGCTCAATCTTGCGGAATTATCTGGATATTTTTTGTCGGTCGCGTTGTTCGGGCTGGGCTTCGGGTCAACCGCGACCTACGCCCTAGATGGCACCAGAACCCCTGCCAATACCGCTCCCACGATTGGCCAAGTCGCGCCCGAAGAGGCAATGTACTCTGCTAACTTGCGAGAGTGGCTCCACGCGCGGCAGATTGGCGACACTAAGGCCGCGCGAAAGGTGCTGGAGGACGCAGCTCGCGAAGGCGACGTTGGAGCGGCCTGGAAACTGGGCCGTATGTATGCCGATGGTGACGGAGTGGAGCAAAGCGATCGGCGTGCGCTCGAATATTTCCGCACGCTCGCGGATTCTCATGCTGAGGAGACGCCGGGCACCGCGCCAGCGCTGTTCGTCGCCAAAGCCTTCATCGAAATCGGCAGCTATTATCTGACGGGCATCGCGAAATACATCAGGCCCGACGCTGCGCGCGCTCACCAAATGTTCTCGTATGCGGCGTCCTATTTCGGTGATCCGGACGCCCAGTATCGTCTCGCCCGCACGTATCTCGAGGGCCAGGGCACGGCGAAGAGTCTGAAGCAGGCGGCGCGCTGGCTGTCGAACGCCGCCAGCAAGGGACAATATCAGGCCCAAGCCGTGTTCGGTGCCATGCTGTTCAAGGGCGAATACGTACCTCGCGACGCGGCGCAGGGCCTGATGTACCTGATGCTGGGATCGGACGCGGCCAGCTCGGAGGAGACCTGGATTACGGACCTGTACGCTGCTGCTCTGAAGCAGTCGACCGCGGACGAGCGGACACGGGCACTGGATCTTTTGAAACGCTGGATGGAGCAGCCCCGCAGCGGACGTTGAGAGCAATCTTGATCTTCGCTTGAGGTTTTGCCTGTCTGTGTTCGCAGCGTTGTGCGCCAGCCAAGACCGGCGCATCGAGCGGGTTGCCATGATGGGTCCGGCAAATGCATGTGCCGTTGCGACCATGATGACAAGCGCGACGAACACCAAGGACGATCAATCTTACATACACGTACGACCCGCTAGAGTGTACTTGCCACCGTTGAGGCTAACGCGAGAAGCGAAACTAAAAGGTGTGAAAACGTTGAAAAGGTTGGCACACAACTAAACAATGAAACCGAAACAATCAAACGACGGAATTCTTTATATCTCATTTATGCAGACCCCGACTCCTTTCTGCGGAAATCATATGCGCTCACAGCCAAAATACCTGGCGTACCAAGTTCTTGGCGACAACGGCTGAGCTCCCAAGGCCGATATAAAAATCTTGAGCTCACGGGGGCGCTACTTTCCGGTGCAGAATCATTGTGGTCAATTGCGCTGCGGCCAGAACTTACGGCGGCGCTTATGCCACACGTATATCGCGACGTGTCGTTCCCTCTCGTTTTTATATGACCTTTGATCCATCTTACGGCAGCAGTCGGGAAGGCGATTGTTCTTGCGGCATCGTTCCATCGGACCGGATTGCATGAACCCGGCGGCGATGGAACCCGCTCAAGCATTCCCTCGAGACCCATCCCACCAAATGGGAGAAGGCTCAAAAATGACGACGATCGCAACAAAAACCGAGCCTCGGATGGCAAGTCATGGCTCCCAAGCGCCGGCAACAGCGCTGCTGGCCGCATCGTACGTCAAGAAGCCCGTCCGCAAGCTGATCTGTCGATTGCTGCGTCGCTGCCGTGGGCGTCGTCGCGTTGGAGTGTGATCTGGACCTCTCACTTCAACTGCTGACGCAATCGCCCGGCCGACAACCAGCAAGCGATGTTCTACGTTCACAAGGAGACCTGTTATGAATAAACAAGAACCTCCCTCGGCGCGATCTCATTCGAAATCTACCATCTTCTTTATTGGGAAGAACAGCCGCGGCAACTGGGTTGTTCAAGACCAGCAGCACCTTTCCGGCGGCCTATTTATTGACCGTGTCGCAGCGCTCCGGTTCGCCCTTTTTGAAAATGGAAATCAACCTCAATCCGTCATTATGGTGCCGGGCGCGCTCGAACTCGATCTGAATAGCTCGCCCAGGATCACACAGCAACCGGTGGCTCCTGCCGATGCTTCTCGAGAGCGTCGAGCCGCCTAACGAATCCTTTCGCTTTCCAGCGGGCCTAATCGATGTCTCGACTATAGGCCAGCCAGCAATACAGCTCCGTTTCCGGCACCAGCGGCTGCAAGTGCGCTGCGGTATGGCTAGCTCCTTGCGACAGCTTGTTCCAAATCGGGTGGCCGAAACCGGACGAGGAAATAATGAGATGACTATCGGTCGACATGTCTCCAAACTGTCGGGCTATGCACCTGCATTACCGACGCCGTTCGATGATGAAGGAAATATCGACTGCGCCGCATTCGAGAAATTCTGTGACCGCCAGATCCAAGAGGGGGCCACGGCGCTCGTCGTCTGCGGGACAACCGGGGAAGCGCCGACGCTAAGCCCCGCTGAGCACCGCACACTCATCCGCATCGCTGCCGGCGTTTCCTGTGGTCGGGTACCGGTGATTGCCGGAGCTGGCTCGAATTCGACCGATCACGCCATCGAATTGACGCAGGACGCGGAGGCACGCGGGGCCAATGCCATCTTGTCGGTGGTTCCGTACTACAACAGGCCAACTCAAATCGGCCTGTATGAGCATTTCCGCGCCATCGCTCAATCGACCGGACTACCGATCATTCTCTATGACGTGCCATCGCGAACCGCGTGCGGGCTTGCCGATGAAACGGTTGTCCGCTTGGCCGAGATGCCGCAGTTCATCGGCCTCAAGGATGCAACGGGCGACGTGACGCGGCCGGCACGGCTGAGATCGCTCGTAGGTACCGATTTTCGGCTCTTGTCGGGCGATGATGCAACCGCGCTGGCCTTTCTTGCGCAGGGAGGCAACGGCTGCATCTCAGTCGCGTCCAATGTCGTACCAGGCCTGTGTCGGAGCATGTTCCTGGCTTACCGGCAGGGGCAGCTGCTGCGAGCCCAGCGCCTGGCCAACCCGATTTCGCGGCTGACGTCCGCTCTGTTCCGAGAAACGAGTCCCGCTCCGCTCAAGTGTGCCCTAAGTCTGCTCGATCTCATGTCGCCGAAGGTGCGTTTGCCGCTGGTTGAATCGACCCAAGAGACGAAGGCCGAGCTGGCGGTCATCATCACGCAAATGCGAGACGAGCACCCGGAATACGTGGTCGGCAACGCGCGGATCTATCCACAGGAGACATCAAGCAGTCGCGGACCGACTGCCTTACATCGGGTGGCTGAGCAGCTTTGGTGAAGTCGGTGAGCGCGGGTACGGGTCGAACGGAAAGGCACGATCGTTGCCGCATCCATTTACCCCTACGGCGTCGCCTTGCAGCTTTGGCGGGAGCATTCGATCAAGGCAGCCACCCTTTGACTGTCTCGTACTCTTCGTGAGCGTTCGCACCCGCGCCCGCCTCAAGACGTCGGCTCCCGTTGCCTCAGGCTTCGGTGGCACCTATCAAGCCTATCAGGCTACGCGCCCGCGCCGCTCGACGACAAACAAACATGCAATACGCAGGACAGTCATTCGCGAGTGGATGGCGCTTCCCACGCGAAAAGCGACAAACCATGATCCACTCATCGCTCAAAAGATCGACCCGGAAGTCCGGCAGCTGGTTGAGGGCCGGTGACAAGGAGGCAAACCTGTCCTCATCGTCAGGCGTGACGAACCGGAGCTGCTTGCCAAGGGCTCCTGGCGCTCAAGACTGCCGATCGCGTGGCCACTTGACCAGCGGTCCGCCGGCTTGTTTGCCCCGGGAGGCTTCTGGCGTACCATGCATGCTAGGCC
>JASHYD010000519.1 GCA_030043175.1 Xanthobacteraceae bacterium
CGGACTGTAAGCCGGCAGGAAAACGGCGCATGCGCCGCGTGCCGCGATTGCCTCTTCGACCCCGTCGACCTGGTGAGTGGAAACATTATCCATAAAGACGATCTGTCCCTTCTTCAAAGTTGGAGCAAGGATCTGTTCGACATAGGCCAAAAAGTGGGGTCCATCCATCGGGCCATCCAGCACAAACGGGGCCGTGAAGCCATCATAGCGCAGCCCGCATATAAAAGTCGTTGTTTTCCAATGGCCGTGCGGCACCTTATCAACGAGCCGTGTGCCTTGCGGAGCCCTGCCATAAAGGCGGGTCATCTTGGTGGTGGCGGCGGTCTCATCGATGAAGACAAGTTGTTTCAGATCAAGGATTTTCTGTTCTTTCCGGAACACCTTACGGGCCGCGGAGACGTCGGGCCCATCTTGTTCGGCCGCATGTAGACTTTTTTTTAAAGGTCAGGTTGATGTGGCGGAGGAACCGGGAGATCCCCGATTGGCTCACCTTCACCTTTTCTTTCGCCAAGCGAGCCTGAAGCTCTGCAAGAGTACTATCCGGTTGTTCCGCTACAAGCTCCTTAACCAGATCTGTTGTGGCTCAAGCGTGAAAGTCTTATACCCGCCAAACTTGTCTGGACTGACGCTGCCCGTTTCGCGCTTACGCTTGATGAGCCCCCCAACAGTACTCAAAGCCATGTTGTAAAGCTCGGCAACTTTTGTCCGGGTATGACCGGCTTCGATTGCCGCAACCACCCGTTCGCGCAAATCGTCGGAATAAGGCTTCCCCATTCATGACTGGCCCCTTTGTTCCAATGGGGATCTTGAATCCGATTCGCGCCGTCGTGGGAATCCCCCATCACCGATTCAACCTTTTCGTCGAATGCTCTAGCGTGGATTACCACGGAACGAAATTTGCCTGACAACCAAAGCACTTGGAGGACTCGTTTGACTCAATCGCCATGCTGCGTTCGTCAGCCAAAGTGGTGCACTGATAGTGGATTTGCGCTACTGCTCTTTGTCCGTTGCCTGAATTTCTGTCATCCACACGTGCGGCGATGCCGTCGACGTCTGGCGTTATCTTCTGGCACGCGCCACGGGCCAGTTCCCGCTTGAGTCAAGTGTACCTCGCAGCCCCAACCGGTCATTTCTGTCTCTCCCTGTGCGCTCAAAGCCGAGGCGCTCCCAAAATGGGATAGCTGCGGTTAGGTCGTTGCTCGGAACTACGTCGAAAGCGCCTACGGTATTGGAGATCGGCTTCCGTTCGCTCCATGCGCGGCATGAAGTACCGCTACTAACAGTTTATGACCGGACGAGGTCTGCATTTGGCCCGACGCTGACGACTTCGCGCCCGTGCAATGAGTCGTCAGAAACAACGTCGCAGTTTCAGCTGCCGCGTCGTAACGTAGGCTCCCACGCCATAGCGCCACGGCGAAAGAGTAGTGCCCGTCTTCATCGACCGTGGCGCGCCATCACGTCAATGATCGTTATGACAACCCTAAGGCCCAGCATCGTCTGACAATAGCCCTCGCGCCTCGAAGACTTCTCGGATGTCCGACATGTAGCTCACGAACTCCAGTCTTGACCTCATCTTCCAAGTGCGAGGGCGGGCAATGGCAATTCGGCGGTCAAGATCGATGCGTCCGGGCCGCGGCGACATCACAATGACGCGGTCGGCCAAAAAGACCGCCTCCTCGATGCTGTGGGTGATGAAGACGACCGTGTTCTGCATCCTCGACCACATCACCTGCAGGTCAGTGATCATCTGTTCCCGCGTCAATGCGTCGAGCGCTCCAAACGGCTCGTCCATCAATAGCAGGCCCGGCTCTTGCACCAGCGCCCGGCAGATGGCCACCCGCTGGCGCATGCCGCCCGAGAGCTCGCTCGGATACTTCGCGGCGAACCCGGCGAGTCCCACCTGCTCGAGCAGCTCGTTCGCTCGGCCGAGGTAGTCCTTGCGCCGCCGGCCTTTCATCTCTATGGGAAGCAAGACGTTATCGAGCACGTTACGCCAATAAAGCAGCAGGTCCCGTTGGGGAACGACGCCAACCTTCGGGTGAGGCCGCTGCACATCCTGGCCATCGACCTGGATGCGGCCGCCTGACACCGGGGCGATGCCAGCGATCAGCGAGAGCAGCGTGCTCTTGCCGCAGCCGCTCGGACCCACGATGGCGACGAACTCGCCGGGCGCGATTGCAAGGTCGATTGGCTCCAGCGCCGCAAACTCATCACCGTCCCGCGTTTCGTAGAACTTAGTGGCCCCGCGGATCAAGACATCGACGCCGTGCGGTGCAATCATGCTAGTCGTCATTTCGCCGCATCCCGCTGGAACACCGCCCGTCGCTCGAACACCTCGATCGCCCAGAAGGTGATCACGCCGAGCAGGGAGATGACGACGAGCGCCGTAAAGCTGAGGGTCGTGTCGAATTGCGCACTCGCCTGCAGTTGCAGATAGCCGAGTCCCCGCTCGGCGGCGACGTATTCGCCGATGACGGCGCCGATCACTGCCAGGCTGATCCCGACCTTGAGGCCGCCGAAGATGCTCGGCAACGCTGCCGGCAGTCGGATCTTGAAGAAGGTCTTCCATTCGCTCGCTCCCATCGAGCGGACAAGATCGACGATCGCCTTGTCGAGCCCTTGCAGTCCGACGACGGTGGCAATGACGATCGGAAAATAGGCCAGCAGGAACGCGAGGAAGCACTTCGGCGCGAAATCATAGCCGAGATAGAGGACCAGCAGCGGCGCCAGCGCCACCTTGGGGACCGTCTGCATCGCGACCAGCAGCGGATAGAAAGCGCGCTCGAATACGCGAGAGTAGAACACTGCAAAAGCGGTGGCGATACCGGCGACGGCCGCGATGACGAACCCGGCGAGCGTCTCCACGAGCGTCACCAGTGAGTGGTGGGCGATAAGGGTGAAATCGCCGGCGAAGCGCTCGATGATCGCCGCGGGAGTCGGCAGGACGAACTCGGACACTCCGAGCAGCGGGACAGCGACCTGCCACGCAACGACCACGCTCAGTGTGATCATCGGCGCGGCTATCGACTCGGCGATGAGCCGCAAGCGGCGTCGACGGCGGCGCCGCAGCTTCTCCTGGTTGCGCGCTGCTGGCGACGAGAGGTCGACCGACATGGAGTGACCTATCGGAGGTACTGGTTAGTGTAGTACACGTGCGGATCCTTCACATCCTTGATGACACCGGCGCCCTTGAGCAGGTCGAGGTTGGATGCCCATTCGGCGTCATCCTGCCAGCCAACAGGGCGTCCGTTCGGGTCAGAGGTCGAATCGAGGGTCGCCATGACCTGCTGCTCGAGCACATCGCGATCGATCTTCACCGGCATGTGCTTCTCCATGATCTTCGCCGCGGCCCTGTAGTCCTTCTTGGCCTCGACATAACCCTGGGCGGTCGCACGCAGCAGTTTGCGCACGGTCTCCGGATTTGCCTTGGCAAAACCGGGATTGACCCAGAATGACGCCCCCATCACCTTGAGGCTGAAATCGGCCATCTTCAGCACGTTGAATTTGACACCGGCCTTCTTCTCTAATAGCGGCAGCTCATTGCTGAGGTAGAGCGAGGTCACGTCCAGTTTGCGCGCTATAAACTGCGTGCCACGCGTGGCGGCATTCATCTGGATCGTATTGACCTTCGCGAGGTTCACGTGGTTGATGCGCGCGAAGGTGGCCAGGAGGTTGGCGAAGGTCTCGCCGGTTGTCACCCCCAGCCGTTTCCCTTCGAGATCGTTCGGCGTTGTCAGCGGAACGTCCGGGAATGACGCGAGTCCGATTGGCACCTCGGACTGATACACCGCCACGACCTGCACTGGCAGGCCCTGATTGATCGCCTCAGCGACCACCGTCGCCGGGCCGTAGGCGACCTTGTCCGCGCCAAGGCCGATCATCTTGACAACTGTCTCAGCCCCCGATCCTTCGGCCAGATCGACGTCGAGCCCCTCGGCCGCATAGTAACCCCTGTCAAGCGCAACGAAGAGCGGCGCGTACTCGCCCTTGAGCTTCCAGGTGAAGCGGATCTGGACCTTTTCAGCCGCCGAAGCCGGTGCGACCGCGGCCGAATTCAATGCAGAGGCCGCCGCGGCGATGAACGCGACCACAGGCACCGCCGCCTGCCGCGCCCGCGCCGCAAGCGGCCACGCCACTGCGCCACCGAGCCCCGCGATGAAATCGCGCCGTCGCATTGATGCCTCCCGCGCGGATTAAGGCGAGCCTAGCGCGATCGAGGTTGCAGGAAAATAGGATTACACGGGGGTACTGGGAACGCGGGGTCCGTTGTTGGCCCAATTCTGCCGACTTGCGCGTTGCACAAAGTGGGTCGGCTTTCCAGCGCAAAATTGCTAGCGAATGAGGTGGCCGATTGCTCATATTGCGCTCCGACAAAAGCACCGATCGACTTGCCGCACATTTCAAACCGCGCGCCCTGGGGCGCCGTCCGGTCCCACTCAGAAATCCGGCTTATTCGCACGCGGAATCCGTAAGGTCAAAAAACCGGAACGCTCTAGAATCTCTCGGTTATCCACTGCCAGGATGGGATTTCGATGACGCCGTAGGTCGGCACGGAGGGTGGCCGTCATGGATTGGGCACGCATGCTGGCCTACGTCACTGACTGGCGCGGAATGAATATTTGACCGCCGAGAACCGCATTCTGAAAGCCCAGTTGAATGGACGCTTGAACCTCCCGGACGCCGAGTGCTCCACGTTTGGTGAAATCGGGCATCGGCTCGGCCGCACGGCTCTCGCCGAGGTCGCAACTGTGGCGAAGCCCGACACCATCCTGGCCTGGTATCGCAAGCTGGTCGCCCACAAGTTCGATGGCTCGAAAGCTCGTCGCGGCCCAGGTCGGCCGCGGGTCACGCGCAAGGTCGAGCAACTGATCGTTCGTTTGGCCGAGGAGAACCGGGACTGGGGTTATGACCGGATTGCCGGAGCGTTGGCC
>JASHYD010000520.1 GCA_030043175.1 Xanthobacteraceae bacterium
CGCTCTTATCGGGAACGGCGCGGGCGACCGAGGAGGTCGCGTCATCCGCGTCAGCCGGAGATGATGACGCCATCGCACCTATCGCGAGGCCTACGAGCCGAACTGCGCGCGACGAAGAGGCGCGGATTGCCCAGATCACGACGTGCACCGCCCAGGCTCGTAATTCGCGGCCAGAATTTCCTATCCGAGAGCGGCTCAAACCATGCGTCGCCGGCCTGGCGCTGCATGCGATGTTGGTGATCGGCTCGGCGGGTTGGGACCGTCCGTGAAAGAGCACCGCCTCCCTGCCCGTGACCGGACAATATCGAACACCAGGGGGGGGCCGCCACCGGGCGGCCCTTTCTGTTGGATTTCCCAACCGGTCGGCTAAAGCCGGGCTCATGCCCGGCTCGATGGTCATGGGCCTACCCGGTCTACCATCATCGAATCACCGTCTTTGTGAACGTGGACGTAGAAATTGCCGCCGCGAAACACGCCGTTGGCCAAGTACCGGACACCATCTAGATTACCCGAGTATTGCAGCGAAGCGGGTTCTCCGGGACGATAACCGCGATCGAGCCAGCTACACTGACCGGGACCCGGAGGTGCCACGCCGACGCCTACATCTGTCGGTTCGAAACGGACGATGATCCCGCCGGCAAAACTCTCCGCCTTCATCGCGCCACCGCCGTGGCAGATCATAGGATAGCCTGCCTGCTGGCCGAACGCCGCAGCTGACGCCATTGAAAGGAGACCGAAAGCTAATCCCAAAGGTGCAAACATCTTCATCTGATTTCCCTCCTGTGTCGATGATAAACTTTGGGACTAAACCCTACGACTCAGCGACCGGAACTTCGCGGGGCCGCGGAACTTCGCAGGGCCGCTGCTACCACCGCCCTTGCAGCCCGGCGGCAGACACCTGGGCGGAAGGGGCTGCGGATTGAGCGCAACCATCGTCCCCATACTCCCAACTTTTGGGGTGGTATCGTCGCGGCCGATATCGGCGCTCGCCGCAACTGTTGCAGCAGCCAACGCTGTAAACGCTATTGCACAAGCGCTAACAAGTTTTTTCGTCGTTATCATGGCCATGGGTATCCCCTATTCGGTTTGATCAGCAGGGCGTTCATTTACGAACTTCTCGCGTGCAACAACCTCGTCGCGCCTCGGGATTTTCTTGTCTGTTGCATAAGACGTAGCTCATGTTCAGTGAACCGACATCAGAAATCACAGTCCCAGGGATTGGCGGTGGATTAAAAAAACCTGCGCGGCGCCCAACAAGATCGTGTCGACCCGCTCACGCGCTGGCACGATGTGGAGGCGCCGGGGTTTTGCTCCGGTGCGGTGGAGCGCCGCAATATCACGCGTGTCTACCAATTCGGTCTGCAAACGCGGCCCCACGGTCCGGTATGCCACCCCGGCGGGCAGTTGTAGAGCGGACGGCACCCGCCAAAAGGCCCCCGATGGCCGCCCCAACCGCAGCCGCCAAAGACCTGAATGACCGGGCCAATCTCGGGTTGGTCGAGTGGAGCGATTGGCATTGCTTGCGCGGACGAGACGAGGGCAAAACCGGCGCTCGCGATAAAAGCGGTCGCGATAAGCTTCTTCATGATCGCTTCTCCTAGATTCGAGATAAGGAAACGCTAACAGGATGGAATGCACTGCGAGCAAGATGTAACTGCGGCACTGTTGGGAGCGGCCGAAGCGAACATCGTTGTCCTTCTGTAGTGGGGTGCTCATTCACCCGACTGCAATTTGGTCGCTACGTTCGCGCAGGAGGTTCGCAAGATGGCGATGTGATTTATCCCATTGCTGGGAGAGCGGGTGTTCGCCGGAGGAGAGGCGCACTATCTCACGCTCGTCGATTCCAAATCTCCGCTCCCCCTGCACGGCGATGCTGGCGGGATTGCGGACCTTCATCCAGACGGAGCGTAGGCGCCATCCACCTTCTTCGAAACGATGCCCTCAGCCCCAAGCCGGCACGCACGGGCGAACACGGTCGCCCCGCTTTCGGCAATGTGTTCGTTAAGCAGGATGCCTGCCTTGGTATTGCGCAGGAGCCGCGCCAGCGCGGCCTTGCATTCGAGGAACAGAAGATTACGCAGATCCTCGCCATCATGCTCGATCAAGTCGAAGGCGTAGAAAATCGCGGTTCGAGCGGCGTCACGACGGGACAACTCCTCGAACCGTGACAAGCCGTCAGGCCCGAGCACAACCGCTTCGCCGTCGATCGTGAAGCTACTCGCCCTGATCCGCTCGGCAGCCGCGATTGCCGCCAGTCGCGCGGTCCAGTCACACGCGTTGCGGCTATAAAGTCGCACCGAGGGACCATCACGACGGACGATCATCCGGTAACCGTCATGCTTGATTTCGTGAACCCAATCAGCATCGGAAGGATGCGTTGAAGCGATGATCGGCTGAGCTGGGACGATGAACCCGGTCGGGAGAGGGTTGATGTTCATTGCCCGGAGAAGATAGGCCGACGCGGGTGCCGCTAGCAACGAACTTAGCGTTTGGTCTTCAGCCTCGGCCTGCAACTCCTACCGCCTCTATACGAAATAGATGCTCGCTCAGCGCTTTCGTGATGGATGTGGCGCCGAGGCCCTTGGCTTTCAGCGCCAATAAAGAAACGGGTTTGCGCGACGGTCGATTTTTTCTGCCGTTCGCCGTCACTGCTGGATGGCCCCGCTTTTGCGCTGCGCTGGACACAGGCCGACGGATTAACATAATGGTAACAAATCGCGTTTCCTGGTATAAGCCTCTCATTAAGCTGCCAGCGGGGCGTGCCGATGCGCTGAAATTGCAAGGCGGCAGGGGAATGCCTATCGGCGGGCAATACATTTAAAGATGTGTTTGATTGCGGGTGCATTAGAGCACGCGATTGCACCTGTGGAGTGAACAATGAAACAATTCTGTCTAGGCGTCGTCGTCGCCATTGGAATGACCCTACCGGCATTCGGGCAGGGCGCACTTAAAAAACAGCTCATCGGAGCTTGGTCGCTTGTATCATGTACCGGCGTTGATGATTCTTCTTGTGCAGGCGACCCCAACGGCATTCATATCCTCGACACTAGCGGTCACTACGCGATAGTAATCGCGGCGCGGGGTCGTCCGAAATTCAACGATCCCACTTTTACTCGATCGCGATCCGACTTCTCGGCGGAAGAGTATAAGGCGGCAACGATCGGGTTGGTGACTAATTTTGGAACCTGGTCGGTCAATGACGCGACGATCACGTACCACATCGATTCGCTCTTTTCCCAAATATTGAAGGGGCAGACCTTAAGGCAACCATCAGCCTTTCCGGAGATGAATTGAAAATCGTTGATTGGTTTAACCAATATGTATGGCGGCAAATTAAAAAGTGAGTAAGCATCAGTCCTACCGCGCTTGTGCTGGCGGGATTACGAAGTCTCACGCGCCAAGGCAAGCCCGGCCGTACCCGGTGGCGTTCCTCTCCCGGTAATCTTCGAATGTTATCGAGATGCACCATTGCAAGAATTTTAGCGTGCCGCGCCGGCACATAGGAGGATAGGCATGAAAATAATTCACCGCGCGATCGTCATTGCAGCTGTGTTCGCGAGCAGTTCAGTTTATGCGCAATACACCGACGGCATAATCAAGATCGGCGTTTTGGACGATATGTCCGGCGTATACGCCGACCATGGGGGCGTAGGCGATGTGGTCGCGGCAAAGCTCGCGGTGGAGGATTTCAATCCGGTCGCCAGAGGAATGAAGGTGGAAATCATCTCGGCCGACCATTTGAACAAGCCCGATGTCGGTTCAAGCGTCGCGAATTTGTGGTTCGACGTGAATAAGGTCGATGTAATCGTCGGCATAGGGAATTCCAGTGTAGCGTTTGCAGTGAGCGAGATAGCGCGGCTCAAGAACAAGGTCGTCCTGGACGCGAGCTCGGCAACGTCCGATCTTACCAGCCCGAAATGTAATGCGAATACCATCCAATGGACTTACGACACTTGGAACCTCGCCGATGGTACCGGCAAAGCGGTCGTAGAGACCGGGGGCGATACTTGGTTCTTCATCACTGCGGATTATGCATTCGGACAGGCGTTGGAGCGTGACACTGCGGCGGTCGTGGAAGCGAATGGCGGCAAGGTAGTCGGCCGGGTCCGTCACCCGCTCAACAACAACGACTTCTCCTCCTTCCTGCTACAGGCGCAAGCCTCCAAGGCTAAGTGATTGGCCTCGCCAATGCCTGCGGCGACATTATCAACTCCATAAAGCAAGCGGGAGAGTTTGGCATCGTTAGAGGCGGTCAAAGACTCGCTGGTTTGCTGGTGTTTGTGGCAGACGTGGCAGCGCTAGGTCTGCCGAGCTCCCAAGGTCTCGTTGCAACTGAGACGTGGTACTGGGACATGACCGACAGCAACCGTGCCTGGACCAAGCGCTGACAAGCCGAGCGCCCCGGCAAGTTTCCGACCATGATCCATGCAGGCGTCTATTCCTCGATTATCCACTATCTCAAGGCCGTGGAAGCTTTGAAGGCCGACGGTGACGGCAAGGCAGTCGTTGGAAAAATGAAGGAGATGCCAACCGACGACCCTCTTTTTGGCAAGGGAACCGTGCGTATCGATGGACGTAAACTTCACAACGCCTATCTGTTTGAAGTCAAGAAGCCAGCAGAATCCAAGTATCCGGGCGACTTCTACAAGACCCGTGCAACCATTCCGGCCGATGAGGCATTCCGCCCGCTAAAAGATGGTGGCTGCCCGCTGGTCAATAGGTGAAGCTATTTCCTCAACAATAGCGGCAAATGCGGCCTCTCTCGGCATTAGGGAGGCCGAATTCGCCGGAAAACATCCGGACGTGGAGGCAGGATATCGTCTTTCGCAGTGAGCTTCCGCAATGGGTCACTTTGAGAAAAAAATCGGACGCTCCATCGTCGGGTCTATTGGTCCGGTCCTCCTACATGAACTGACGTTCTGCACCTTGCGTTCGTCCTGAACGATGCGGTCGGGTCGCCCGCTTGTTTTCACATCAGGGGCACTGTCGGCTTTCTGAGCGGATTTCGGTGGGAAGGGGCCCTGGGCCCGCGCGCTCCGCTTCGATGCCGAGCAACGCCTGGTTCGCGGGCAAGATGCCGGCCTCGACAAGTGGCACGACAACCCTGATCCGGACGTCGCCAGGGTGAAGGCGTGGCTTAATTGGATTACCGATTTTAAGGGGCCGGATTGACAACTTTACACGGTGGGATTGTCGCCTCGATGGGTCGTTCCGGGCCTCGCCCGTGCGCGGCGGCCTTAGGAAGCCCTTTCCGCGCATCTGGATGCGGTCTATAATGGTAACTAGCTTCCAAAGCGGGCGTGCCGACACCACCGGGACGAAATGGCAGTGAGAATGCCATCGGCGGGCATTCACTTATATTTTTCGGTCTCACCATCACGTTTTTTCGATTCACCATCACGCAACATTCACTGGTCGGCACACTGCGCATAGTCAACGTGCGAATAAGCCGTACCTATACACCAACTGGGTGATCTCATGAAACTATGCAATTTGACCTTTATTGCGGTTGCGCTCGGCGCTGGTACGGTAAGCATCGCGAAAGCGGATGAAGTCCTGAAATTCCGCATAATCGCGCATTTGACCGCGATCCAGACTCAGGACGTC
>JASHYD010000521.1 GCA_030043175.1 Xanthobacteraceae bacterium
TGTTGATCGTTCCGCTATGCGGTGCGGGGCATCACAATGGTGCCGAAACTGGAACGGCTGCTGAGGACGCCTGTCCCCAGCCCGCGGTGAGGACAGCGAATTGCGGGCTGCAAGGCCAATGCCCGCGGTTTCGGTGACGCTCAATCCGGGCGACTGTCGTTCTGCCCGGCGCCCACCCGGTGCCCGATAATCTCGAGCGCCGGCAACCCCAGCGCGTCGATCGGCGACGGTGCCGTCTCCTCCGGCAGCCGCCCGATGCCCGCTCGCAGCAGGGCCCTTCCGACTGCCTGGTTGGCGGTCACAACGCACAGCGGCACCGCAAAGGCCAGTCCGCCGGCAATCAGCAGCGCGCAGGGGATCGCGACGGGCGCTCCCGCGGCGAGGGCGGCAAGGCACGCCCATCCGAGCGCGGTCTGCGGCCAAAGTCTCACGATCGCCGAGCGCAGCGGCACCGCGTGATCGTCGCGCGCCTGTCCGCCCCAGCCGACGCTGCCGCCAAACACTAGCCTTGCGAGAAACGCTGTGTGGGCGAACCACATGATCGGCGACAGCATCAGGAAGAAGATCGTCTCCACCGCAACGTTGACGAGGAACATCGGTCCGCCGCCGTATCGGTAGCGCGCCTTCGGACGCGTCAGCGCATCGATGACGGTGGCGATCTTTGGCGCAAACCACATGATCAGCACGAGGGTGAGCACCGCAAGGCCGGCGCCGGGCGCCATAAAGGCCGACGGCCGCTCGGCGGTGATCACCCCAAAAGTGCCGAGCACGAGCAGGGCCATCCAGGCCGGCGAGCCGAGAAACATCAGGATCGCGAAGGCAAGCTGATAGCGGCTCACGAATTTCAAACCCGGCAGCGTCAGAAAGCGCCAGTACTGCATGTTGCCCTGGCACCAGCGGACGTCGCGGCGGATAAACTCGAGCAGGGTCGGGGGATTTTCCTCCCAGCCCAGATGCTCCTCAGGGAGCACTCGCACCTCGTAGCCCGCCCGGCGCATCAGCACCGCTTCGATCTGGTCGTGGCTGAGAATGTGCCCGCCCAGCGGGCCGCCCTCGGGCAGCGGCGGAATATGACAATGGGCCGTAAAGGGCATCAGGCGCAGCACCGAATTGTGCCCCCAATGGGGACCGCAATCGCCCTGCCACCAGGCGCTGCCGGTGGTGTAGGACCACATGGCAAGCCGCATCCCGAACTGAAAGATGCGCGCGAAGGCTGAAGTCGATGGCATACCGACGACGAGACCCTGGAGGATCCCGATCTCCGGCGAGGCCTGCATGATGCGCACCATCCGCAGGATCGCGGGCGCCGGGATGAAGCTGTCGGCATCGAGCGTGACGGCGAAATCATGCGCGCCACCCCAGCGCAGGCAGAAATCCCGGATATTCCCGGCCTTGAAGCCGGCATTGTGGTCGCGGCGCCGATACGTGACGGCGATGCGGTCGCGCCACTTCTCGGCGAGGTCCGCAAAACAGCGCTCTTCGGCAACCGCCATCGCGGGGTCATTCGTATCGCTCAGCGCATAGAGATGAAAATGCGCCGCGACCGGGGCGAGGCCGTCAAGCATCGGCTCGAGATTGCGGATTACCCGCGCAGGGTCCTCATTGCGGATGCAGGCCATCAGGGCGACCCGCGCTGCGATCGGTTCATCGCCGCGAATGCGCGCCGCTGCCGGCGTGACGGTCGCGACCGGGTTCTTGGCGAAGCGCAGGATCACAAACCCGATGGCGGCGTTCCAGAACCCGATGACGGTCCATGGCAGCGTGATCAGGAACAGGGCCAGCAGCACGATGTCGAGAAACCCGAGGCCATCCGCTGACAGTGCGACGGCGGAAAGCCACATCACCGCCGTCATGGTGGCAATCACCAGGCCGGCAAACACGAGGCGCCGCCCGGTCAGGTTCGACGGGTGTGCAACCAGATCAGGCCGGGCCGCCGATTGTGTTCGGCCGGCTTGGAATTCCGTCATGAAAAACTGCTTTGGAATGGAGCCGCGCTGGGTGAGATATAGCGGCTTAGCGGGTCTGATGTCCAACACAAGGGCGCGCCCTGCAACATGAGGGCTGGCGGGTGGACGAACAGGTAAACGGCCGGGCACAAGCCCTGTGGTATGTCGCCCCCTGCCGTGCGGAGATCCACCCCGAGACCCTGACGGCGGGCGTCGGGCCAGGCGAGGTCCGGATCGAAGCGCTTTACGGTGGCGTCAGCCGCGGCACGGAACGTCTCGTATTCACCGGATGCGTGCCGGCCGGAGAATATGCCCGCATGCGTGGCCCCTTCATGGCCGGAGATTTTCCGTTCCCGGTCAAGTACGGCTACGCCGTCGTGGGCCGCGTGGTGGCCGGACCTGACGCCCTTGTTGGCCGGATCTGCTTTGCGCTTCACCCGCATCAGACCGTATTCACACTCCCGGCGGACCAGATCGCGCTCTTGCCGGCCGATGTGCCGGCGCCCCGGGGCGTGCTCGCCGCCAACATGGAAACCGCGCTCAATGCCCTGTGGGATGCGGCGCCGGGCCCCGCGGATCGGATTGCGGTCGTCGGCGCAGGGGTGGTCGGCGGGCTGTGCGCGTGGCTGGCGGGTCAGTTGCCCGGCACCGAGGTCACGCTGGTTGACATCGACAAGAGCCGCGCCGCGCTTGCGGCCGCGTTGGGCACACGTTTCGCGCTGCCCGATGCGGCGCCCGAGGAATGCGACCTCGTGATCCACGCGAGCGCTTCCGCGGCGGGACTTGCGACCGCTCTGCGGCTCGCCGGCAACGAAGCGACTGTGCTGGAGTTGAGCTGGTTTGGGGCCCGTGAAGTTGCGGTCCCCCTCGGCGAGGCGTTCCACAGCCGCCGGCTGCGGCTGATATCGAGCCAGGTCGGGCAGGTGGCGGGCTCGCACCGAGCGCGCTGGACCCATCGGCGCCGCAGGCAAGCGGCGCTCGCCCTGTTGGCCGATCCGGCGCTCGACGCCCTGATCGCCCCGGCAGTCGACTTCCATGACCTGCCGGCGGTGTTGCCGAAGATTCTCGCTGGGCCGAGCGGCGTGCTATGTCAGCTCGTCCGTTACCCCGCCGGAGCACAGGAATCGCAGGGCGGATGAGGCGAAGTCGTAATCCGCTGCGCGCCGGCCAATGCGCAGAGGTTATCATCGGGCCAGCCAAACGCCGCATCCGGTGGCTATTGCGCCCGACGTCTCCTCATCCGCAATTGCGGCGACCAGCCCCGATCCAAAGGATCCCCTCATGTACGCCGTCGAAGTTTCCGATCACATCATGATTGCGCATTCGTTTCGCGGCGAAGTCTTCGGCCCCGCGCAGCGTCTTCACGGCGCGACTTTCGTGGTGTCGGCCGCCTTCATGGCACACACTCTCGATGCGAACGGCATCGTGGTCGATATCGGACGGGCCTGCGAGGTCTTGCGTCAGGTGCTCGCGCCGCTTAACTATTGCAATCTCGACGATATCCCCGCGTTCAAATCCGTCAACACCACGACCGAGTTCCTCACCAGGCACGTTTTCGACGCTGTGGCGGCGGCCGCCAAGAATGGGGAACTCGGGCGCGCTGGCCACGAAATCGGCGCAATCCGGGTGACCGTCGCAGAATCTCCGACTGCGCGGGCATGGTACGAGGGGGCGTTATGGCAGCGGTGACTTTTGCGGTGCCGGGAAGCCTCGATCAGCCGACCGGCGGTTATAGGTATGACCGCCAGGTGATTAGCGGATTGCGCCAACGCGGTTGCGAGGTTGATGTCATCGATCTCGGCGACGGATTTCCGCGTCCAGCGCCCGAAACGGTCCAGGCTGCATTGCCCTGCCTCCGCCGCGTGCCCGCCGGCCAACCCATCGTAGTGGACGGGCTTGCCCTTGGCGTGCTGCCTGAGGTAGCGGCAGCGCTGCGGGCCACTCACCGGGTCATTGCGCTCGTGCATCATCCCCTGGCCTTGGAGTCCGGACTTACGCCCGCGGAGATTGCAGCGCTGCGGCACAGCGAGCGCGCCGCCCTGGCCGCGGTCAGCCGCGTCGTCGTCACCAGTCCGGCGACGCGGCGCATCCTGGTCACGGATTACGGCGTGCCAGCGCAAATTATCACCGTCGCCTTGCCGGGCACGCGGAGCGCCGCCGGCGGTGCGGTTACACGTAGGCCAGCAATCACCAATCAAACCATTCATCTCCTCGCGGTCGGCGCCGTCGTGCCGCGCAAGGGCCACGACGTTCTGATCGAGGCGCTAAACCAACTCGCCGATCTCGACTGGCAGCTTGTGATCGCGGGCGATTGCAAGCGCGACCGCACGACAGCAATGGAATTGGCAGCGACCATTGTGCGCAAACGCCTTGGGCCGCGCATTTGCCTCGCTGGTGCCGTGAGCGAGCAGCAGCTGGCGGCGCTCTATCGCGAAGCCGACGTATTCGTCCTCGCGTCAAGATTCGAGGGCTACGGCATGGCCTATGCGGAAGCGATCGCACATGGGCTGCCAGTGATCGGGACGCGGGTCGGCGCTGTTGCGGACACGGTGCCAGCGAGCGCTGGCATCCTGGTGCCACCCGATGACGTCGCCGCGCTTGCCGCGGGACTGCGCGCGATGATCGCCGACGCGGAGCTGCGCAGGCGTTGTTCGGATGCAGCATGCAAAGCGCCGCTGCCGGGCTGGGAGGCGACCGCGCAGGCCTTTCTCGATGTCTTGTCCCCTCCCTAGCTTCCTGGGAGGTCGGGAGGGGGAATGAGTGGGTTTTCGGTCGGTTGGCTGTCAATGCGCGAGCCCTATGACCAGGCGGCTCGCAATATCCCAGTGGTGGACGCGGTTGCCGCCGCATTCGCGGGCGCATCGGCCGCGACGGTGACGGATCTCGGCTGCGGTACCGGCGCGACCATGAGGGCGATCGCCCCCC
>JASHYD010000522.1 GCA_030043175.1 Xanthobacteraceae bacterium
ACGCCGTCCGATATCGACGAATATGCGCGCAGCTATGCGGCGGGCGGCCTCGTGGCGAGCTTCAACTATTACCGGACGCTGCTCGACGACGCGAAAGTCAATCGCGAGAAACTCGCCGTGAGACGACTCGCCCTCCCGGTGCTTTCGCTCGCAGCCGAAAAGGGGCTCGCTGACTTCTCCCACGCCTCGATCGCGCAGGTCGCCGATCACGTTGAGCGGCAGACCATTGCTGGGGCGAGGCACTTCCTGGTGCAGGATCAACCGCAGGCGGCGGCAGAAGCGATTCTGGTCTTTTTGATGCGGACAAAGTAGGCGCGTGGGGTGGGCAAAGACGGCCTTGGCGTCGTGAAAATGCACCTGTCAGTCCGCATTTTCCCACCCTGCGTGTTCTGGCTTGGGGCTAAGCTCGGCCGGGATGAGGTCCTCGGCAGCAATCGCACGCCGTGGCTGACGATCATTCAGGTTCGATTTCCATGATGATTCAATGCAAGCGTCGTGTTCCGGCGCTGCTGAGAGTCGCAGCACATAGCGCCCTGCACGACGGCGAGCCTTGCTTTCGACGCCAGCACCAGGGCGCAGCTCAAGCGGATCGGCCGTCACAAGGGTTGCTCGGTAACCTCTCTCATCAAGGAGTGGGCGGCGAGCGCTGAGCGCCGGATCACTCATCAGCTCTCGGGCAAGGCGCTAAAGCAATATTACGATGCAGATTCGACGAATCGTCACAATGAGCGCGGTTATCAGGTATAACCAGAACAACTCGGTGCACCAATGAGTGAACAGGCCCGCTGCCGCGAGCGCCCTCTCGGCGTCGATGCGGGAAGAGACGCTGACGCTCTTTATCGAGCCACCACCGGCGCGCAACTCGATCGGCTGACTAATCGCAAGGGTTACTTAATAACTAGAATACGCAATGAACGGCCGGCGCCCACTTTACAGACCATCGCGCGGCAGCTGGAACGCCTCGACGATGGGATCGGACAATGAGAAAATTGCCTGGTAGAGGCCCGAAAATCGCTTCATGTCCAGAGCCCCGAAACCTGACTCAAAGTCGGAGCCTTGGCAGCCTGTCACAAAGGGTCATGGCGTTGATCGCCGTGAGCCCCAGTTCCGACAATATGGTCTTCGAAGGAAGCTCAATTGGTGGGACAATCTAAAAAAAGCCTTGTTTTTCTATGCGAATGAATTGTCCCACTTTTTTGCGGTTGTGGCGATTCGTGGTCGGCGCGTTTGGTACGGATTTGGCGCGAGGCTCAATCGTGGGCCAACGCGCCTCAATCGATTAGGCGGAACCGTGGCGGCTCGGGTTCGCAGCGGGTACGCGCTCGCATTCCGCGCGCGTGGTCTCTCAGCACTCGCGGTATTTGACATCGAATTAGCAACCTGCGAGGGCCGTTAAGGCATCGAGGGACTCCGAGCGCCCACATCGCGCCTCGGCATCGGTCAGAGCGGCGTTTGGCCGGCTGGCTTCGAGCCGGCGCCTGTGGGACGGACTTTTTTAGGCAACGCGGTTTGCCATCCCGTATTCGGGGCGCTGCCGAGACCGCGCCAACCACGGCGCCAACTGCCTGATTGCATGGGAGCATCTTCCTTCCTCGATCAACGTCAGGACATTCCAGCCAACTGGCCGTCAACCCGGCACGATCGGGACGACAACCTGGTCTTCCGACATCGGCCGGATATGCGATATCGTGCGGCTGCGCCAGCGGTGGATCATGGCAGTCGACCGCTGCCTCATCTCAGGGTGGTTGAACCTGTTGAGAGCCCATCGATAGTTCGTTCGGGGAGACCCATGCTCGACAAGCGGCTAAAGAACACGGACCAGGTGCCTACCCGGCGCGTCCTGCAGTTTCTGGGCCTTGAGGACAAAGCGAATCCACCGACGAAGAACCGCCCGCCCAACGAACCCGAGGAGCGAAAGCACCAGTTCGCCATCTGGTATCTGTTCGCGGCTTTTCTCGGCTTGATGCTGATCCAGTACGTGTGGCTCCAATTCAAACAGGTCGAGACCATTCCCTACAGCCAGTTCGAGCAGCTCCTGGAGCAGAACAAGATCTCGGAGGTAACAGTCGGATCAGAAACCATTGCGGGCATGCTCAAGGAGCCGCTTGCGGATGGACGGAATCTGTTCAACACGGTCCGTGTCGAACCCGCGCTCGCCGACAAGCTGAGCGCACACGGCGTCAAGGTTACGGGCGCGTCGTCCAGCAGCTTTCTCTCGGTGATTCTGTCGTGGGTGTTGCCGATCTTCGTCTTTTATTTGATCTGGATGTATGGCATCCGCCGCATGGCGGAGCGCCAGGGTTTTGGTGGACTGATGGCGATCGGAAAGTCGCGCGCCAGAATCTATGTCGAAACCGACACCAAGGTGACATTCCGAGACGTCGCAGGCGTCGACGAGGCGAAATACGAGCTACAGGAGATCGTGTCCTTCCTGCGCGACCCGAAGTCGTTCGGGCGCCTCGGGGCACGCATCCCCAAGGGCGTGCTGCTGATCGGCCCGCCCGGTACCGGAAAGACGCTCCTCGCGCGCGCGGTCGCCGGCGAAGCAGGAGTGGCGTTCTTCTCGATATCCGGTTCGGAGTTCGTCGAGATGTTCGTCGGCGTCGGCGCCGCGCGGGTCCGCGATCTATTCGAGCAAGCGCGGCGCGCGGCGCCCTGCATCATCTTCATAGACGAACTCGACGCGTTGGGGCGCAGCCGCACGCCTGGCGCGTTCGGCGGCTATGACGAGAAAGAGCAAACCCTCAACCAGCTGCTCGCTGAGCTCGATGGCTTCGATCCGAGCACTGGGGTGATCCTGCTTGCCGCCACCAATCGCCCGGAAGTACTCGATCCCGCGCTGTTACGGCCCGGACGATTCGATCGACAAGTCCTGGTCGACCGCCCCGACCGCCCCGGTCGGCGCGAAATCCTGAAGGTGCATGCCGCAAAGGTACGGCTTGCTGCGGATGTTGATCTCGACCAGATCGCTGGTCTGACGCCTGGCTTTACTGGTGCCGACCTCGCCAATCTCGTCAATGAGGCCGCCATCGTAGCGACACGTCGCAACGGCAATGCCGTAACCCTTGATGACTTCACGGTCGCGATCGAGCGCATTATCGCCGGGCTTGAAAAGAAGAGCCGCGTGCTTGGCCCCGAGGAGCGCCGCCGCGTCGCCTTTCACGAGATGGGCCATGCGCTGGTGGCCGCCACCCTGCCGGGCGTCGATCCGGTCCATAAGGTATCGATCATTCCGCGCGGAGTCGGGGCCCTCGGATACACGATCCAGCGACCTACAGAGGATCGCTTTCTGCTGGCGCGCCATGACCTCGAAAGCCGCATCAGCGTGCTGATGGGAGGCCGTGCGGCGGAAGCGCTGGTCTTCGACGGCGAGGTCTCGACCGGCGCGTCTGACGACCTGCAGCGTGCAACCCAGATTGCCACCGAAATGGTGACACGGTACGGTATGAGCGAGACCCTAGGCCAGCGAACGTATGCGCCGCCGCCTCAGCCATTTCTCGGGGGGACCCCGGCGAACCGCGTCGAAGCTTCCGAGGCGACCGAACGTGAGATCGACGTTGCGGTGCGCGATATCGTGGCAAAAGCATTCGATCGAGCAACCGAGGTCCTCCGCGAGCGTCAGGCCGATCTTGATGAAGGCGCCCGCCTATTGCTCGCGCAGGAGACGGTGACCGCAGATCAGTTCCCGGCAATCCGTTCGGTCAGCCGCGAACCAACGGCTGCGTAGGACCCGCGTCTGTTGCCGCCTTGTAACCGGAGGGTCACCGGAGGTGGCCGCAGTGGGCGAACTCAGCTGCCCGCAACTGCGACCAGGGTGGAAAAGACGATCGCACCTGGGTATCCAGCCAATGGACGTCGATCCGGTTCGACCGGCCTTCCACTTGCGGGTCAGCGGCGGACCTCGCTCATCGGCGACATTTGCCGCAGGCAGCGGATCTGCGCGTGGCGCTCACGGCCCGGCAGGGTTTCGCCGTCTGTCAGCCGACTACCGACCCGGCGATCCGTAACGCCGAAGGATACAAGCTCGGGTGCGGACCAATATGTTGGGCGTCATCGGGGCGCCCGCGCTATGTGCAATCCCGTTTGCAAATGCCGAGCCGATCCGTGGCGGCCCTCTCAGCCCGGCGCTTTCGATCAGGTCAATCGGCGGGCGCTGGCTGACGGCAGGTAGCTTCAGCGCTACCGCAAGGCGGCAATTCGCCGCTCGCAGCAACCTGGTTAACGACAGGCTTGAAACGCAGCAAACCCGCAAGCAGCAAACCCGAAATATGTCGCATCGTGCGCCAACAGCATGCGGACGATGGGCGACGATGCCCGCAATGTCGGCTCGGACCTGCTCAGCGCGTATAACACCGGCAACGCAGTTGAAGCGGGCCACAGACATGAATACATTTGCGAGGCGATTGATGGGGATGGAGTTCCCCCGAAACTGCTCGAAAGAGCTGATGACTCCTACCGCGTTGTCACTGCGGTAGGACGCCTTTTCGCGACCTGCCCAGCGGCAGGTTTTTTTGTGCTCGCTGGGCACCGAAGAGGAGACCCGTAATGGACAACATCTGGTTTCAGTCCGCGCTGTGGATGGCACTCGCACTGCTCGCCGCCACAGCGTCCCTTTTCATAACGATCTCCTCCGCACTGTTCGAGATCGTTGTCGGTGCCATCGCCGGCAACACGGTGGGGCTGCCACTCACCGAGTGGATCAACTACATCGCCAGCGTCGGTGCGGTCGTGCTGACGTTTCTTGCCGGTACAGACATTGATCCTCACGTCGTCAAGAGAAATCTCGGCTCAAGCGTCAGCATCGGCCTCATGGGGTTCTTAGCGCCGTACCTAGGTTGCCTCTTGCTCGCGCACTACGGGCTCGGCTGGCCTTGGCCGCAGGCGCAGATCGGCGGCATCGCGTTGTCCACGACTTCGGTCGCGGTCGTTTACGCCGTCATGGTCGAGACCGGCTACAATCGTACCGAACTCGGGAAGATCATCCTGGCCGCATGTTTTATCAACGACATCGGCACCGTGCTGGCATTGGGCCTCATATTCGCGAACTACAACATTTATCTTTTGGGGTTCGTCGTGGTCACGATTGCCGTCATCGTGGTACTGCCTTGGATCGTCCCATGGCTGTTCAACAAGATCGGACAACGGGCGAGCGAACCGGAGATCAAGTTTCTGTTTCTGGTGCTCTTCTGCCTTGGCGGTCTCGCGACCCTGGGCAAAAGCGAGGCCGTGTTGCCGGCGTACCTCGTGGGGATGGCGCTGGCGCCATTATTCATGGTACGGCGCGAGCTTCAACTCCGCCTGCGCGCGATCTGCTTTGCGTTCCTGACACCATTTTATTTTCTCAAGGCCGGTTCCCTCATTGAAGCGCGCGCGCTCATCGCCGGAGCCGGTTTCATTGGTCTTTTCCTGGGCATGAAGATGGCGACAAAGTTCTTCGGCATCCTTCCACTGACACGCTATTTCAGATTCGATCCGCGCGAAGGCATGTATACGACCTTGATGATGTCGACGGGTCTAACCTTCGGTTCGATCTCTGCATTGTTTGGTCTGACCAATCACATCATCGATCAAGCTCAGTACACCATCCTGCTGACGGCCGTGATCGGCAGTGCTGTGGTGCCCACCCTCATCGCACAAATTTGGTTCCAGCCGAAATTCGAGCCGTTGGAGGAGGACGCATAGCTGTTTCTCCCTCTCGCTGACGCAGAGCCAAGTGTGCGGCCCCGAGGGCGAGGCGGAGATCGGCCGATGATGGCACCATCGGGTTCGCTACGGGTAACGCGCCGCGAATCGTGCTCGCAAACAAGAAGCCGGACTTCGCGGTCGCGGATATTGCCGTTGGCATAGTTCGAGTTGGCGCGAAAATGTCGCCCAACGGGGTAACAGCCGTCACGGAAATAAACCGGGCCGCTGGCCCAACGGAACCCGGTGGCGATACGCTCTATCGCCGCGTTGCTGATGCGCGACTTGAAGCGCCTCGCGAGCTCCTCGACCCTTGGGTCCGGACAGCGCCCGTTGGGAAGGTCGCCCACCGGCAAGGTGTCCGCGTGTGCCGGGTCATTCGGTCGGCATCTCCTGCATTAACTTAAGGTTGTATCAGAAGAGTTCGCCGAAGAGCCACAGCGCGGCCGCAAAACATCAGGGGGTAGGTAAAGCCGCCCGGCGCGGCGAATCGCAACTGTGCGAGGGCAGTCACGCTTGACGGTTTGCGGGGGCTTACCCGGCGATTCGATCCGGCCCGGTTATCGTGATGTCCCGGCAAGGCCGAGGCACGACCCGCCGACTTACAATCATTCTAGCCTACTGCACTTCTTCTTGCTTCGATCTTGACCTATCATCCAATTGCCGCACATGAACAGAGCCGCTTGGACCCGCGCGGGGAATGGCAATGACCGACAGGACGGCTACAACTGAACCTTGCGTACCCCTGGGCCAGGCAAGTCGCGGATTC
>JASHYD010000044.1 GCA_030043175.1 Xanthobacteraceae bacterium
GAAAAAGCTTCGGACAGCCGACAGAAAGGTCGTTCAGAAGGCCCTGACTTATTTCGAAAACAACGGTCACATGATGACTTACCCGTCAGCTTTGAACGACAATTTACCGATAGGCTCCGGCGTGACGGAGGCTGCCTGCAAAACACTGGTCAAACAACGTCTTGGCGGCGCTGGCATACGCTGGACACCTCGCGGCGCTCACGTCGTTCTTCAACTCAGGGCTGCCGCCCTAACCAACAACCGATGGAACGCATTCTGGCGCAAAATCTCCTTGTACGGCGTGAAGATCGAGGCCGATTGTGCCGCCTGATAATCCTCCACATCATTTGGGAATCACACCCGCTTTTACTAACGAGGATATGCGCTGATAGTCCTCCATTTCCCGATCTGCTTCCTCGTGTTCTTCCGATGCACGTTCCATTTCGGCGACACGAGAGGGCAATCTTGCCAGCATCGTACAACACAGCAAAATTAACGTGAGTAATGTTGCCATATATGGCCGCATTTCTGCGATCAAGACATAACCGAAAAAGACAGAAATCAATAGCAATAATACTATCTCTCTCATTAACTATTATCTTCCTGTCTTTTGTATGCCTTCCTGCACTTAGTTCGCCCTAAATATACTTCTCGTAACTGCCCATTCGAATTGACTATGCCCACTCCGATCATTCCATCAAGGACACGATATAGGCCGTTATCGAAGCATGTCCCAAAGACCTCGTCAGCTTGCATGAATATGTAATAGATCATTAGGCGTACCTCCCCCAATCCAGAAAAGAAAACCCCCAATAAAGGGGGTCGAAGTCTTTGTCATTCAGAGGTGGACTTGATCGCCCCCCGCATCATGTGTGAAGTCCGTTCTCTATGTTAAGACTTACCACACCAATAGGCAACCTCAAGGCAGCAACCGCCATGGCCGGGCGGTTCCGATCGCGCGCAGCCTTGCAAACCGAAGTTCTCGCCCTTCGGCATCAGCTCAATATGCTCAGGCGTAGGGCGCCAAAGCGGGTTGCCGTCAGCAATATCGATCGCGTGGTGTTTGCGGGGCTCTATCACCTGGCTGTCCCTGTCGGAAACTCAAACTCGAACATATTGATGTGTAGCCGCCCAAGATCGGCGACGAACGCATACGCCCTATTCGGCGCACATCGCGCCGAACCGGCGCGTCCTTCTGCAGCGATAGGTGCGTTCTGACCGAGGAACATGAACCACCAGGCGTCGCTGATGGTACGATGCGAGAACGTCGCGAAGATGGCGCTCGGCAACGACGACGACGTGATCAAGACATTCCCGTCGGATCGAGCCGATCAGCCTCTCCGCATATCCGTTCTGCCAAGGCGACCGCGCCGAGACCGGTCGGTCGCGAATGCCCATGGCCCGGATGCGCCGGATGAAGTCAGCGCCATACGCGCCGTCACGGTCGCGGATCAAGTAGCGTGGAGGCTCGTCCCAGCCGCAAGCTTTGGTCAGCTGACGAGCAAGCCTTTCCACATTGGGATCGGCTGTCACACCGCTCTCGGTGCTGGGGAGCGTCACCCGCAAGGCTATAGCTCGGCGCCGCTATTGTCGAAGCACCTACGAGCGCCTCACCGGTCTTCCTATCCGGGTGGGATTGACAGGCTTGGCGGCCGAGCCATTCTAATCAACCACTTATGCAGATTCGCTGTTGCCGGGAAAAGCGAGACTCACCATAAACTCACCTATGTGCTCAAGCAGCGCATCGACCAGGGGCAATGCCAACGCCAGGCTGAGCGCCACCGGCTCGTCTTCAAGGGGGTCGACCAGGCGGCGTTCGGGGCCAGTCTTGGTTTGCTTGCCGGGTAGGCGAGGAGGTTGCCCCCCTCGCCCCCCACAGATCCGGACGTGCCCAATTCGAGCATACGGTTCCTCATGCGAGAGTTTCGTTCCATCCGGTGTAGCGGTGAGTGATCCTGGCCGTTGGCAGTGGGTGCCGGGTCAGGAACGCGTTGAATTTGTCCCAGGGCCGACCGCTTTCTCGCGAATCGCCAACGCGCGCTGTACCAGTGGTATGGCTTCGGAGAATTTGCCAGTGCTGCATAACTCTACGACCCTTTCTTCGAGCGTGCCCACCTCGTCCTGTTGCGAAAACGCTGCGCAATAATGACAGCATCCACCATCAGCACCACAACTACGATCAAGCCGAGCCGTTAGATACTGTCCATGGACAGCCTCACCAGGGAACCGACACTATAGAAGCACTCACCCGGCCGCTATTCCCCTATGACTGGGGGCGCAGTCTGTGGCCATAACGGTCACGCAAATGGCCGTGCCTATGCCGGCCTCCCATCAAGTGCCGTCCTTCACCACCATACTGCCCGCGCGCAGACCGTCCATGGCCGCCGCTGATATTCCCGCCGGAGGGGCCGCTGCCGTCATACTCTAAGCGGGCGCCGCTGACATTTCCGCGCCCCCTAAAGCCGTTGCCGGTGTCAATACCGCCGCCACTGACTTTGAACGACCCGCCACCATCGCTAAGCTTTCCGCCAGACTGAGCGCCGCTAGCGCCTTGAGTGGCCGAGGCAGTCGACATCGAGGCGCCCATGGCAATCACAGCCGCGGCCAACCCAATCGCGACCTTGCAAAGCATGATGCTCAACTCCTGTGCTTACAATGAGCGCCCCAGCCTTTGCGAATCAAACTCGTTGGTTGTGACTGGGTTCAGCCCCGCGTTCCCCCCCATTCGGGAACCCAGCACGATCCGGCCGCGGCCGCAGAAGCCCCGCCGTTCACCTCGCCGACAATTTTAGGACAACTCCGCCGCAGCCTTCTCAATGGCTTCGCGCTCGTCGGCAGCCTCAACCTTGCCAATCCACGTCTGCCTCGCAGCAAGCTTGTAGATGTCCAGCGAGGCGACTGTGGCGGCTACGGCCCCCCTCCTACCGGACGATACTCATTGGGGCACGTGCTCGTAGGTAGGTTGCACGCTTCGTCCGCAATTCCCCGGCCCGGCACATAAAGGTAGCCGGGCCAGTGGTAGACAGTGACGCCAGGTGGGGCCGTGTAATATGGCCGGACGCCGTAGGCCGCGGCGTTCCCGCTTGATCGATGCGCCGAAGTCCGGCGATGTACCTGGCGATTGAGGGCGTGCGCCGTCGATTGGTGATGAGCCACGGGCTTTTTTGCGTCGTCATCTGCCGCGTGAGCTGTTGCGTGATTTGCCCATAACCCGAGCGCAAACGCGGCCACAAGCATGCTTCGTGTCATCATTCCTTCGGTTCCTCTTTCCTCGCTTTAGCAGGCCCATCGAGTAACATATACAGTCCGAATTCAGAGCCGTGAAATACAGGTAACATCCGCCGTGCTTCGGTCAGCCCAGGTCATCGGGAGCGGATCGACCATCCCATCACTCACCCGGCCCCCTCCAAGGTCTGGCCTCCTGCGCACGAAGAAAAGCTTCCGGGTTCCCCCTGCGGTTCGAAAATGGGTTGGTCCCAAACCGACACGGCCACAAACTGCAGCCAACCGCGGTACACCGGTCAACCTGCCCAGGCTGGCAGCAACAGCAATCCAGACACTTCTCGCGGATCACGTCGAGCAACGGCGCAGGCGGATGATCCCGCCGGCTTTCGCGTTCCGCCGCGGACATCGAGATCGGCCGTGCGTTCCAACGTCGCGCTTTCCGTCGGGTTGCGCTGCAAATCCGCCAGGCTCTGCGTCATCGGCCAGACCGACCGTGCGCTGCGCGACATAGACGGCGTTAGCCTTCGCCCTTGCGTTTGCACACATGATTTTTGCACCGTTACGTGCGAGCGTGGCCTCGAAATTTATGTTCGTTTTCGGACTCAAAGAATGACGCGCGGTTCCTGATCTTTCATTATCTCCTTGTAAATTTGCTGCGATAACGTCTCTCGACGGTAAGTTGGGTTGCGCGAGCCTGCTCGTCCCGCTGTCCACGGTTCAACTCGCCTCCCGGCACGTGGCCGGCACCCATCTCTGTCACAAATGCTCAATGTGTCAGCTCCAAGCTCAATCCTTGCCGCGGGCGTCGTCCTGTGCGGCCAAGTTCCGCCGAACGCGGTTGGTATAGCCGACGATCGCGTGGGGGTATCACGGCCGCCTCTGGCACGAGCGATGGCAGCGGCTCCCAGCTGCGTCGTAGCGTAATCGTCGAGGGCGTGCATTTACCTGTGAAAGGGCGCGCCCTTCAAGCGGATTGGACGGCACCAAAGCGGTGGCAGCGCCAAGGTCTTGCGTTTGTAAGCAGCGTCAACAATCTTTTTCGGATGGCACAAGCCCCAACGAAGCGGCAATTTCTCGCGCGCCTTCGTGTGGCGCACGCAGTCATTTCATACTGTCCCGTGGCGTTCGGCCCTGACCCGATTGTTTCGGGCAATGCTGATTGCCGCCGTCATCTGGTGGTTCCGAGGGGCCGAAGGGCCGCTGAGAACGTTCGTGCTCCTAATAGGGAGTGAACGCGAGGAGGAAACCATGCGGATCATCGACCGCTTTCATCGCATTCTCGTCGGCCAGCCAGTCACACGCTTGGAACTAGCCATCGCCGGCATTGTCGTGCTGCTCTGGATGGGAATGGATGTGCATCAATACGTAGCGTGGCTGCTGGAACCGGCATGCAAATAGGGGGCACGCCATGGAGCACGCAATATTCCTCTACAGGCCGCTGCAAACGGCAAAACGATAGCTCTGAGGATAGGTGTTCAAGGCGCCGAGCAGTAATGAGCATGCACTGCCGCCGCGTCTTCGCGAGGTGATGGGCCGGCCAAGTTCGAATTCCAGGGTGTCGTGCAGGCCGCTCTCGGGCGTGCAGGGCGTCAAACGCAATGAGGCGGCGCCGAATCGGGCGAACCCATTCTCGGGCATCAGCGACGTGGAACCACGGAACCACGGACATAGCGAAAACGGCGCTCGTGGCCCGAAG
>JASHYD010000045.1 GCA_030043175.1 Xanthobacteraceae bacterium
ACGCAAATCCCGCCCGCCGTTTTGAGCTGCACGCACAGCTGCTCGGCGTCGTCGTGTGACTCGAAGGGACCAACTTGAACCGAATAATTCACACCACGCTCGCCCTCATCCTTCCGTCGGATCTCCAGCTCGTATCCCTTAAGTACCGCATATTCCGACTTGAGGGCCAGGAGTGCTGATAGCGCCTCGGCCTCGCTCTTCGGCGATGAGAGCTGAACGAAGAACCCATCTCCTGCGCTAACGCGCGGCTTCGCAGCTGGCAGAGCTCCCGCAATCGCAGGAGGGCCGGCTGCAATCCGCGCAGCTCGCGCGCGCGATGCGACCGACTCGCTTGGCCGCGGTGATACCTGGCGACCAGCGAGCAGGCCCGCGGCTCGGTTGTTTTCCTCCGTGACCGTGCGGAGCGGCTTCGGCTCGGCCGGTGACGGTTGCGGCGATACGTGTGTTGGTTCCGGTGCCACTGGTGACTGACTGCCAAGCCCCCCAGGGGCTGGTTTCTTTGTCGACAAAGGTCCGGACGACGTCGCTGCAGGCAGTTGCGTCAATGGCTTGTCCTGGGAAACGATGGTAATACGGTCAGCGGACCGGCTGACCAGGAGTGGATAAATGCTGGGAGCTAGAGCGGCCATAAGGAGGAGGGTTGCGAACGTGCCCAAAATGATGCGCCGTCGCAATACCACGACCGGCCGCTCCGCCAATATCGCAAGTGTAGCGCGGAAGAAGGACCGTCGGGGAGATCGCGGGAATGCCCGAACTGAAGCCGTGCCAGACGCCGCCGGCTGCGCCCGTAAGGTTGCCATGGCCCCGCGCCGATTGACCCGGCTCATGTCATGGGTTGACATCGCGGGAAGCGCGATCGAATCAAACTCGGCTGCCAAGAACGCCGGATCTCCGAAATCCTCCGCAACTTCAGCGAGCAGCTGATTGCCGGGGACGTTCAAGATGTCGTCAATCTTGAAGTCCGCGACGGCAAGTGCCTCGTCGCGTTTATGTTTTGAGTCCACGGCTCGCGGTGTGTTGTTGCTCATGGCACATCTTTTCAAGGCGCCGCCTCATCTTGGTACGTTTGGTCTCGTAGTCCTTTTGGGCAAGTCCGCTCAATGCCCGGAGTTCCTCTCCCTTTGCGCCCTCCAGCATGGCCACGAAAATCTTTTGGGCAATTGGATCGTCGTCGAACAGCGTGAGCATTTTCTGCGCGTCGATCCGGGCCGCGGCAGAGTGATTTACGTAGCCAATTTCGTCGACGCGCACAGCGGCGTCATGGTGTTCAGCCGGCCAATCCGATGCGATACTTCGCATAACGCCTCGCAGGAACACCACTATCGGCAGGTTCCTCGGCCACGCTCTTTTGCCTTCAAGAACGCGGGCAAAGGCTTCTTGGATCAAGTCTTCATAGCCGTAGCTCGTTTTCCAGACATATGCCTTTGCGATCTTGACCAGCAACGTCTTTTGCTCGGTGCTCAGCTCCCTGATCGCCTGAAACACTTCAGAGGGGCTGTAGGTCTCAGCCGATAGCTCCACCTGTAGCGACACCTCTGCCCCTCCTATGGCGCTGCATTGGGAGCCATCCCCTCTATGGCGCTGCATTGGGAGCAATCCGGACATGCCCTACTAAAAAAAATCTGTTGTAACCCGATGTCCGGGAAACGACGTCTCTACCGCCTTTGAAGGCACGAGGGGTAACGAAGCAAGTTAATTGCATCGAGGCTGCTGGCCTATCGCTCGATATCGTATTGATAAATCGTCAATCGGGGAACTCGCCCGTGTTGATCCAACTTTTCTGGTCCATATGGTCGGATGCCCGACATCTGCAGATCATCGCACTCACCAGTCTTTTAGCCATCAATTTCGCCGCAATCGATTTTGGCGCTGGCATGGTCGCGAGCGCAATCGCCGTTATCGCCTGTCTGCTCGCCCAGGTTGTCTGTTCCCGTCTTGCGAAAACCCCGCTTGATGTGCGTTCGCCCCTGATCACTGGACTGTCGCTCAGCCTTTTATTGCGCGCCGACGAGCCATTGATGCACGCCGTCGCCGGTGCGATCGCTATTTCATCGAAATTTCTGCTGCGGATCAATGGTAAGCACGTTTTCAACCCCGCCGGTCTCGCCATCGTCGTCCTGCTGTCATCTTCGTCCGAAGTCTGGATCTCGCCCGGTCAATGGGGCGCAAGCATTTGGTTTGCAGCCCTGGTCGGCCTTTTCGCCGTCATGGTACTGCAGGCGGCTCGCCGCACTGACATTGCGATGTATTTTTTTGTGAGCCACGCCGCACTTCTCTTCGCCCGCGCCGAATGGCTTGGCGATCCGCGGGCCATTCCGCTGCATCAATTAGAAAATGGTGCACTTCTGATCTTCAGCTTCTTCATGATCTCCGATCCGCGCACCACCCCGGATTCCCCGCTCGGACGCTTTCTGTTCGCCTTCGTGGTAGCTGCGATCGCTCACTACCTTGCGTTCTTCATTCAGGTCCGGCCGGCGCTTTATTTCGCACTGATCGCCTTGTCACCCGCCACGCCTCTTATCGACAGAGTTCTTCCCGCACCGCGGTTTGTGTGGACCGCACCCGCTTTCAAAGGAGCATCGCGATGGTTAGGAAAGTTTTGGCCGAGCTAAAGATTGGTGTGGCCCTGGTCGCAATCCTTTCGCAGCTCATGGTCGCACCGGCCGCTGCCTTTTGTGGCTTTTATGTCGCCAAGGCCGACTCGAAACTTTTCAACAAGTCGTCGAAGGTAGTTCTGACCCGCGATGGGAACCAGACCACCATCACAATGGCAAGCGACTATGAGGGCGACCCTAACGAATTCGCAGTGGTCGTCCCGGTGCCGACGTTCATCGAACGCAGACAGATTGGTGTCGTCGATACCAAGACGATCGATCATCTCGACGCCTATACGGCGCCGCGGCTGGTCGAATATAGCGACCCGGATCCATGTCGTCCAATTCCTCAATATCGGATGGCGGCCATGTTCGCCGGCACTCCGGCGCATGTCGCACAAGCGGCGTCTCGTAACGGTGTAACGGTGCAAGCGAGCTATGACGTCGCCGAATACGATGTGTCGATCCTTTCGGCGGAAGACAGCAATGGTCTCGTTGATTGGCTCACCGACAATGGTTACAGGATTCCAAACGGTGCCGCGGTGGTGCTCGGCAGCTACATCAAGCAGAACATGCGCTTCTTCGTTGCCAAGGTGAACCTTGAGCGCATGAAAGTGACGGGCAACCACTATCTACGGCCGCTCCAAGTCCGTTACGAGACAACGAAATTCGTGGTCCCGCTGCGCCTGGGCACCGTTAACGCCAATGGACCTCAGGACCTGATCGTCTACGCGCTGACGCGGAAGGGTCGGGTCGAGGCCGCCAATTATCGTTCGGTCAAGGTGCCGACTGGCCTGGACGTGCCCCTCTTCGTCAAAGCGGAGTTCGGAAAATTCTACAAGGCAATGTTCGATCGCGCTGCCGCGCGTGAGCGCATGCGTGCGGTGTTTGTCGAATATGCCTGGGACATGGGTTGGTGCGACCCATGTGCCAGCGAGCCTTTGTCCAACAAGGAGCTGATCGAGCTTGGCGCTCGCTGGATCGGGGACGCTAGCGCCGCACCATTCCAACGAGGGGGGATTCCCGTCTTCGTGACGCGTCTGCATGTTCGCTACGACGCCGAATCATTTCCGGACGACATCGCATTTCAGGAGACATATGACCGCGAGAATTTCCAGGGTCGCTACGTGCTGCGCCACCCCTGGCAGGGCAATGCGAACTGTCCGGCGGCCCAGGCCTATAGCCGCGATTTGCCGATGAGATTCGCCAAGGAGGCCGCCAATCTTGTGGCCTTGACGGGCTGGTCGCGCCGCCAGATCGAGTTGGAGATGGAGAATGCCGGACAGCCTTTGAAACGGTAATGTGAGACGCCTCCGCAATGTCGGTGAGCGAATGCGTCCTCGGGTGAAGGCATGACGACAAGGGGGCCCACTGGTTTTCGCGTCCTTGTGTCGTCGCGGCCCGGTCGAGGCGGCCGTCAAGGAGGCGTCGTCACCGGGCCACTCTCGTTCGATGCGATTCTGTTCGGCAAGTTGGGGGATTGATCATGACCGGGGCGGGAAACTGGTTTTACGTTGATCGGCGGCCCTCACCGGAGGCGTGTTCGTGGTCCTGACCTCAGTGAAGAGTGCCCTGTCGCCCTCGGGCATGGCGGGCCACATCGACAGTGCCGCTTCGAGGGCGACCAATTCCAGATCTGGGATTGAGCCAGGGGGCGACGATGCGCCATTTTTCGCATCGACGACTGGGCTTGATCGCGGTGATCACCATGGGAGCTAAGAGGCCGGGGCAAGTGGCGCTTTCCCAAATCGATCCGTCCGGCACCGGACGGGCCCGACGACGCGCGGCGTCACCGAGGCGGAGCTTGCCGATGTCGGCCTCGAGTGTGGAATGCTTCCGAAGTAGTCCGCGAGGTCGGCGTCAACGACTTCCGGGTGGCCGTGAAACAACTGCGCTTGCACCTCCACCACCGCCTGTTGGGCATTTCGCACCTGAACGGGCGGTCCACGAACCGCTGATCTGATGAGAAGACATCGTCTAGCTTGAGGTTTCACGGAGCCGGCATACAAGCCCATTGTGGGCCCGAATTGATCGATTCACAAATCCGCTTTGCTCAGAAGGAGCAATAACATTTTTGATATGCTCCCCGAAGACAGAGGTCGCTCTTAAATATATATATTATGTTATGTTAATAATACCAACCATTCATTTAAGGTTAAATAAAAATCTAATCGTTTAATAAAATTATAAGGCTCCACCTCGAGCCAGCCGTGCTGTGACGAGGCGTCAACCGGTTGAACCTGGCCAGGTGATGGCGGCCAATCATACCGGACCAACAGCATCCCGCGCCAACCGCTTCGAAACGGCCTGGAAAACTGGTGGTTGGATCGATCCGATGACGCATCCAGGCGTCATTAAGGTCGGTGAAGGCACTACCGCGGTTGCCGGAACACCGTTCTCAGTTCAACTTTGCGGTTCCTGAAATCGCGGAAGAACTCCTCGAAGGCCTCCAGGCCGCCGGGCCTTCTCATCATCTCTTCAAACTCATCGAAAGCCTTTTTCCGGCGCTCTTCCTCAAAAAGCTCCGTCAGGGCCTGACTGGCCATGTCCAGGCGATCACGCAAGGGAAATCCATCGGGCCAAGAGATCGTACGGAGGACAGCTTTGATTTGCCCCGATAATTGGTATTCCTCGTCATCGAGTTCGTTGTCCATAGCTGCCCACTCCTACAATCTCTGCCCCAGACAATCCAACGGGGATTGCTCAAGCCTTCCCCACCCGCCGGGCCTTGAGGCTGATGTGCATATCAGTTGTCACGCCATGTTGCCGAGCCAAAACTTTTGCGTAACCGCGCCCTTTAGCATTTTCATCCCGCGTTGTGGTTGATCAACCACAGTGGAGCCGTCGGACGCACCTCCCAGGAGCACCGGTGGCTGGGTGGCTCCTCATGTGTTCATTTATCTTCCGGGACGCACCATCCACTTTTCCGGGCTGGAAGAAGCTTGCGGAAGGCTTTTCCACGGAAATGGCATCTTGACTGGTTCCTGTGCCCAGCGGCCATGAACGGATGTCGCATGGTGATTTGGTACCACTCAGAGGAAAACCCCGCCGGCTAGGGCGGGGAAAGTCATTGTGTGGTTAGGACAGGCCAAAATATCTGAATCGCCCGCCGGCGGTCGTCGCGTCGCCGACACAAGCCGATGATGTCCACCGGAATCTTGCGCGCCCGCCGCGGCTCAGGGCGCAGGTGGGCATTCGGCAACGTGTCACCACGAGCCGCCGGAGCTCGCCACACGGGCTAACCGGGTCCGGTTCGTGTCGTTCGCGGGCGTCAAGTTGCGCGCGATACTGCGCCGACGAAGCGCCCTTTGCCGGCGCCTCCCGGCCGTGTATCCTGATCCCCAACGCAGGCCCGTCGCGTCTGTCGCGATCCGCGCAGCCTATCCGACAATGCAGGGACAGAAAAAATGATGCCGTACGGAAGCTCGGCAGGGGTTCGCGTTCGCCGCCGCGGAGACGGTGGCGGTCGGGGCCCACGCGGCCGAGGACGCGAAATACCCCGATTGGAGTGGTGCGTGGATAAGGATTCCCGTTAAAGTTCCCACTCAGCCGTCTCACGACCAAACCAAGTCGTGGGGGCTCGGCTAGCAGGCACCGCTCATTTCGGAGTATCAGAAAATCCTGGAGGACTCGATCGCGAACCAGGCCAAGGGTGGACAGGCAATTTCCCGACCACGCTGGGCCGCGCCGCCGGGATGCCGCACATGATGATGGGGTTCATCCCGATGGAATTCGTGGTCACTCCGCAGACCACTTACGTCCTGATTGAGATGTATGACCACTATCGCCGGATCTTCACCGACGGGCGCCACTGGCCCACGCAGATTGAGCCGAACCTTTGCGGGCTACTCGATCGGCCGCTGAATCGATGAGGATGGCGATGGCCGCTATGAGACGCTTGAGGTTGAGACGCGCGTTTTCAAGGGGCCGCGAGCTTACGATGAAGCCGACCTGCCCCTCCATTTCGACAATCAATCGATTTTCGGAGACCGCATCTATTGCGACAGGGCCGATCCAAATATTATTCACCACGAGATCACAACGATCGGCCATGCCCTGACGCGTCCGTGGACGGTCGAACAAAAGGTACGTACGCGACTCCGATCCGCGCGCGGTCTGGCCGGAATATTACATTGCGGAGGACAATGGGCAGATCGCCATCGGCAACGAAAACTACTTCCTGAGCACGGAAGGGATATTATGCCGGCCAAGAAAAATCAGGCGTGCCCCGATTTGGGGTATTTCAAAACAACGGGCAGGTGACGGGTCGCTCGCTTCAGCAAATCTGGAGGGATCGGACCAACAGCGAAAAACGATAGCACGGGATTCGCGTTGACGAGTGACAGTGTAGAACGACCCTTGTGGTCGCCCTTTGACGCTGTGCTAGACGGCGCGAAAGGTCGCTCACAAGGGCAAACGCCCGTGGCGATCTCGCCGTCACTTGTGCTGCTGCTTGAAATACTTCAGGTCCGGGGGCGGCTGGTCCTTGCGGACCGGCATCAACAACCCGTCGCCGCTCAAGAAGTAGCTTTGCTTGCCGATGGCGATCATTGACGGGTTCTCGGAGCAATAAGCCTCGGCCCACTCGGGGCGCGGATTGGAATCGTGCACATATTTCTTGTCGACGATCCAAGGCCGCGTCAACGCATTGTCGAAGACCGTCATCTCGTCGTGGAGGACCTTCGGATCGGCCTTGTCGCGATAGAGCCGCTCCTTGAACCTCGATTGATTATCGAATGCCAGGGGAAGCCCGGTGGCATCATAGGCACGAGGACCTTTGAACGGTCCGCGCGTTTCGACTTCGAGAGTGTCGTAAGTGCCGTCGCCATCCGTATCGATCCACTTGCCGAGCGAGTAGCCAGCATAGGTCGGTTCGATATCCTTGGGCCAGTCGCGACCATCGGTGAAGATTCGGCGAAAGTGCTCAGCACCGCCGACCAGCACATAGGTGGTGTTCGGCGTCACGACGAACTCTAGCGGCCGGAATGCAATCATGTTCAGCGGCATCCCGCCCGGGTAGCACCGCACGGCGTGGTCAAAAAAGTTACCCTCACCACCGTTGGCCTGATCCGCAAGGCTGTCCTCCAGAACCTTTTGATACTCAGGGGTCAGCGGGGCCTGTTGACCGCGACCCCACGGCTTGGTCTGGTCGAACGAAGGCTGGCCGCCGGCGGTTAAATTCGTGCCGCCATTGCCGGCTTCGCGCGCCGCATTCGGCGGAGACCACCGCGACCACGCACCCCCCCAGTCGGGATATTTCGCATCCTCGGCCGCCTGCACGGCGC
>JASHYD010000523.1 GCA_030043175.1 Xanthobacteraceae bacterium
ATGCCCGAAGCGGTCACGCCCGAACGCCGCACGTGTGAAATCCCGCCTCGAAAACCCGGGCGCCACACGCGTCGCAACCATTCCGCGTCCCCGCGACAAGCCGTGCAGGTTTGCGAATGAGCGGCCGGTCTGTAACTCGCGGCCCGCGAGCCCGGTCTGCAACCCGCGGCCGGGGCCGCCCGATAATCTGCCCGAAGAAAGCGCGCCCAGGCGGGTGCCGCCGCCGCCAGTGCGAAGGCCGCCGATACGGCCGCCACCCAAATGCATGCCGCCTAGATGCGATAGGCCGCCGCCGCCCAAACGCGGTATGGTGCCGAGACGCATCCCACCGCCGCCACAGCCGCCTCCTCCTCCGCCACCGGGGCGGAACCCCCCGCCACCGAAGTGGAAACCACCCCTGCTGCCGAAGTGGCCGCCACCACCACCGAAGTGTCCGCCGCCTCCACCGCCGAAATGACCGCCGCCTCCACCGCCACCGCGGCCAAAGGCATGAGCGGCGTCCGTAGTCAGGGGCATCGCGAGGGCCACGACCGAGGCCAACACGATCGCGCCAAATACAACTCTGCTATCTTTCATGAGTACCTCCTGCGCGTCATGTGAACCTGATGCCGCTTGGGTGTGAATGCTTGAATGAGAGACGCGATACCGACGCGCCTGCCCCCCGCGTGCGGATCGGCTAACGAACCTTTCCCACCAAACAAGCGTCCATGAACTGTTTCCACCGCGAAGGACCCCTCCTCCGAGCTGCGCCGGTCGGTCACTACCACGCCCCTTCTTATTGCGAGTTCGTCGCACTCATCCCAATTCCTGGAAATCTGTTGTTGCGAGCCTCTGGCGACCTCCCGGCGGCGGATCGGCGAGGCAATCAACCAAGAACGGCTTGTAAGAGAGCGGATGCGTCACTATAATTCGGCGTTTCCGCGGCGAAGACGGACGAATTTGCAACAGCGGCAAATACCGCCGCGCTTGCGATCGATGTCGACCGACCGCATGTACTGGCTTTATTGCCGATCCGCATGCTCAAGTTTTTAAAGAAACTCAAGAAACTCCCCTTGATCTGCATCAACCAATCGGCGAATTATTTAAATTCATATATTTCAAAATTCGTACAACCCATTCGATTCTAGATAAGTTGCAATTCGTGTCACGCGCAATGCGCGAGGCGGTTTCTCAAGTATTGCGACCCGAGACAGCAGCTTGCTTGCATCGGCGTTTCTCCTGCTTCGACATCGCCGTACAGCGCGGGGCGGCACGTATGGCCCGCGACCCCAACACCCAAGCCGGTTCTGGTGTAGGCATCATGGGATTAAACGCTCAGTCTAGGCCGGAACGCGCTCCGGGCCGCGGAATCAGTTTTCGTCAAATGCTCTAGACCTCGTATCGTGTCCATTATGCGCCCTCGGGATTCCTGAGGAGAGCTGGCAAAAAGCGTGTGCCGACGCGAATTGATACGCGTCAATGTTCAGATCCAAGATCGGGTGTCAACGTTCATTGCCAGTGCTTTGCGCAGAGGGAAAAGGCGATGAGCAGCACGCAATGGCGAGGGAATTGTCCACCAAAAGTGGAAAGAGTGCTCAACAAATCGAATCTGTTGCTTGGGCCATCTTCTTCATCTGGGTCGGTGTCACCGTACTACTAGCGCACGTGCGTTGGGAATGGTTTATCCTGGGTATCGGCGTCCTCATCCTGGCAGCGCAGCTTGCCCGTTGGTTGATGGACATGGAGATCCAAGGTTTCTGGGTTGCCTGCGGTGTTGTGTTTCTAGCAGGAAGGAAGAGGCTCGAAAGAATCATAGAAAGCCAGGTCGCGGAGCTACGGCGCAACCTGCCAACTGAAATGTTCGCCGCCCAGGTTACACGCGGCGAGGCCACGTTATGGCGGAGCCCCATTCCCCACCCCAGCTAGCGATGCGCCAGCAAAAATTCAGCAAAGGAGAAAAAGCATGACGAACGTTTATATTGAACCGCGTCCCAAAGGTCGCCCAGAAGGCAGCCACATAGAAGACTATGTCGTCGAGGATCACGCGGACCACGTGCTCGGCACCTTCACGACGCAGCGAGAGGCGATCGATTGGGCGAAACATAGCGGCCACGCCCCACTCGTCGCCCGCGTCCGGCACCTGAATGATAAGAAGAAGCCCGACCACTGGCGGGCTGCCTGAGCAAACATCTCTTAAGATTAGCGCCCGAGCTTCTTGATGAGCATCTCGCCGATCCTGTCGCTGCCGGGGACAATCGGAACAGCCAATAGTCGGGAGCAGACCCTTAAGCCGAAAATCACCGCGTATTTGCGTTCCATTTCGTGGCTTGCGCGAATACGCTGCTTTCGCCACTGGCTTTCGACTCTGGCCTTCGTACGCGAACGCAAGATTTCAGCGCCGTGGGCATGAATTAACGACAGGCGCCATCGTCAACGATAGGCATTACCAGTCACAATTTGGGAGGCATGTCCGTTCCTCGAGCCTGCCATGGCGCGGGCCCACGCGAGGTCCCGCCTCGCATCAGGGGATGTTCCGGGGGAGGGTGCTCCGGCTCGTGGCGGCTCGGTGGTCATCGCAAGCGTTCACGCCTCTCTCTCTCTCTCATCAGCGCGGCATACTACTCGGACCGAGCCCTGTCAGATCATCGCACCGCGCGCCGGCGGGCCGGGTCTCGGCGAGGTGGGAAAAACCGAAGTGTCGCGTCGTGCCGTCGCTGTTTCAACGAGGCGCCGCCAAGATCATAATTGCCGAACTTCATAGGGGAACTGGTCCTGTCATGCCCCTCGCCCCTCCAAATTCAAGCCGGTAGGACGCAAGTTTGGGCCATTGACGAGACGCCAACGCGGATTTAGCCAGGCTCCGCAGACGCATATGTCGGCAGCCATCCGCCGGGCGGCATCAAGTCCAGCCGGTCGGGCCGCCGCGACGCCCGACCGGAAAAATGAATGAAAGATCTCGCCACGGTAAGCCCACACGCGCAGATCCGTCCAGACACGCTCCCCATCGATTTCCAGGCAGGGCTTCGCAACCCTTCTCTGCGCCACATAGCCCTCGCCATGCGTCACAAGGCGGCGCAGCCGCGCCCGCCCCACCGCGGCGCTGTCGAGGAGCCCGCGTCCGGCGTATCCATGCAAAGGTTTGAACACGAATTCCTGCTTTCTCTCCGCCAGCTCTTCCAAATTCTCACTGCGGATGAGATGCGTCTCTGGCACATGATCGCTTAGGATTTGTCGTTCCGCTGGCGCTATCTCCAGCTCCCTGTCCCAATCCGGCAGCGACAGCCATTCCAAGAGCCGCTTGTCGCTACGCGTCGCGTAGCTGAAAGGATTCGGAGCGACATAGACACTGCCCGCCTGATAGGCCATCCGCAAGGCGGAGAAATGGTCGGATTGCAAGAAGAAATCGGTCGAGCGGTTGACGATGAAAGTCACCGGCTTTCCCTTGACCAGCAACCGCCGCCCATCCCAGCGAAGCTCAGCGGGACATGCCAATTCGGCCTGTCCGCGCTCGCGCAACAGGTCACGGAGCAGGTCGAGCTCCCTGCGAAATTTGCCCTGTTGCAAAAATTCGGGATCATCGAGGACGAGAAACAGCAAATCTTCGGGGCGTTCTCCAAAGAACGCCTTCGCCTCATGCTCCGCGAAGTCCCCGATACGCTGTTTGAACGTGGGTAAATTGGCAGGGGGTGCAAGTTCTTTATCCTGCGCCAATCCTGCCGTTTCGTAGTACAAGGCGTTGATGATCGCAGCAAATATAAAACCCGAGCCATTGTCGTTGAACTCGATCAGCTGCCACCTGTCACCCGGGGGAAGATGAATATCCCATGCGCTGAAAAAGCAAACCTCCGGTCGCCTGAGTTGCGCGACCGGCGGGGCCGCAGACAAGGCCGCCGCTTGCCAGGCGCCCCGGGTAGTAACGCGATCAAAGGCGCGAATGAAATCGGATATTTCCGCGAGCATGACGCCGCTGACAACCTGATGCCGCGGTATCACGGAGAATTCCGCCGGTACCTGCGGCATCCCGGCTGCCAGCAGCTCGGCGTGGAAGTGCTCGGGTGACCTCGCGTTAAGCCTCAAGCTAATACTCGCAGCCTTCGTGGCAGCGTCGTAGCGCCATTCGGGCGGCGCTCCCTTCTTGAGTTAAATGAGACGCTTGCGATCGAGTTCCTGAAGCCGCAAGTTGCTCGGGTCTTCGCCGCAGGAGAGTCGGGGCAAGCAGCCTTGGAGACCCCAATGCGCTGTGCGATCTCCTCGCGCGTACTTGGACGGCCCCGACGCATGATGGCCCGCCCAGGAGAATGATTGCAACATCGGCTTTCGGATCCGGTCTCGTTCCGTGATGCTGTAGCAAGTGCTGTACCCGTTTCGGCAATGCCTTCGCGAAGGCGGACCCACAAGGCCGGGCCCAAGACCCAGCTCATCCCGACACGCGATTCATCATCGACCGTCTGGGCATCATGCAGCCGCGTATGGCGCCTGCCCGGCCGCTGCCCTTGGGCCGACCTGCTGCGGGAACTTGCCAGGCGATCGAACGCGGTCATCAAGGTCACACGGGAACATTAGGCAAAAACGGCCGATTCCCGCAAAAAGGACGTTGAACCTCGTCGGCGGTGCCAATCCTTTTATGTGGGTGGCCGGAAAGCTCGTGCTTCCCTGCACAAAGGATCCAATGTTGGGCAACAGGTTTAGAGTGCCTTGCAGCTTGTCGGGGCTGCGAGGGAAGTTCCATTGAGTGGTGAGCCTATAAGGATGGCGCGGACGGGTGCAGCCGGCAGAATGCCCAAGGACTTTCCGAACGCCTCGAGCCACCACCTTGCCCGCGTTACCAAATCACCGACACGGGGCTTGGCGAAGAGTTGATCTATCTCAATGCGTTGAGCTTGGCGCTCTCTCAAAAAACCAACGTTGCGGCGATCCATAATCGACGGAGTTTCCATGCCACAAAAGAAGAGAAGCAAACAAATATTCAAGCATCCTTTGGTTCTTACGACCATCGGCTTGATAACAGCGATCGCCTCGCAAGCGGCGGCACAAGTCCCATCGAGGACAAAGGTAGGGACGCTCAAATGTCAGCTTGCACCAAGCACTGGCTTCATCGTCGGTTCCCACGACGCCATGACGTGCCGGTACACTCCCGATGGACCGTTCCCACCCGAATTTTATGATGGTGTGATAACCACTGTTGGCCTCG
>JASHYD010000524.1 GCA_030043175.1 Xanthobacteraceae bacterium
AGACTCGCTTCGAAGATCGCCTGGTATTCGGCCGTGAGCGGCGCCTGCTGGGCGCGACCGGGAGGCTTGGTCTGATCCCATTGGTTGCCGATGCCCTGGGGTTTGCGCCACTGGCCGGACCAGTCGGGATAGTTCGTCTCGTCAAAGGCCTGCGCGCCGGCCATCGTCATCAAGAGTGCGCCGGCCAGCGCCAAGCCGGCAATTGAAGGGCGGTGAAGCATGTCATGCTCCGTCAAGATGGCATTGTCCCAATTCTAGCAAAGGCCAGCGCTGGCATCCAAGCCCGGCAGCGGTGCCTCGTTGCCCTTCGGTGCAGGGCTGCCTGTCCCGGGTAAGCGCCCCTTCGGATCGTCGCCGCATGGTTGAGGCTCAACATGTCGCGCAGCTGTCACGTTCAGGCTGTGGCGGGCGACCCGCAAAGCGTCCCAGCCGACTGATTTTGGAGGGACCGCGGCTGGCGCAAAAGCGGGGGCACTGTGTCGCCTCACGATCCGCCGGTTCCGTTACCCGGTGGGGCTCGCCACGGCAATCCTCGGCGGCGCGTCGATCGCCGACCTCAGGCCGCGCACGTCCCGTCGCGTCTGGGGATGTGGGCAGGGTCCTCAAGGTCCTCATGATTCTGGGCCCTCATCGCCCTGCGGCACTGTCCGCGCATTCTGATGGATCGGTTGTGCCGGCCCCGGCGATGTACTGTTTGCCACGGCCTCGATCGCGATCGTCGCCCTTTTATCCGTTCGAGTAGTGCAGTAGGGGCTTGGGCGCGCTCAACCGATCGCTGTCCCCTTGCAGAATATTGCTGCACTTGAGGTAGCCGGACAAAACGGCCAGCAGGCTAAGGCACTGATATCGATTCTCCTTTCAACGCAGGCGCATGTACAGGTCGGCGCCGGGCATGTGTTGCTTGTTCGAAACTGTATCCGAGAGATAACAGCTTCCGCTCGCTGAACGCGGGGCCGAAGAAAGAAATGCCGACGGGAAGGTTGTCGCCGGTGAATCCTGCTGGCACGACGAGATCGGGAAAACCCGTGAGATTGGCGATGTTCGTTGCTGACGCCGTCGGGTCTGCGGGAGCGGTGTCGGGCGGCGCGGTGAGCAATGCGGGCCGGCGGGGCGATGTCGGATACACGATCGCGTCAAGCTGCTGTGACGAGAGGATGCCCTCGACGGCTGCTCGAACCAGCGGCAGACCATAATCGCGGACGGACGTATAGCGGTAGTCATCGAGACTTCCGCTCGATGCTTCGCGTTTGAACAAGGCCCAGCGAGACGGATTTGGGCCGGCTCCGTTTGCCCCCGGTCCGGTGAACCGATTGGTCCGGTCAATCATGTCTTCGATGGTCTTGGGGTAATTCGGCCCGATGGTGGCGAGATAATGTTTGATCTGCACTGGAAATTCCGGCATACGAACAGCGTTGTAGAACTCGAGCTTCGAATCAAGCAGCCATTTCGGAAATCGCGCATCGACGATCGTCGCGCCTGCTTTGCGCATCGCATCCAGCGATGCTTCGATCACCCAATCGACATCAGGATCGGCGCCGAGAAAATCGCGCGCAATGCCGATACGGGCGCCGTTGAGCGCGTCAGTCTTCAGGTCCTTCGTGTAGTCGGTCGAGAACTTGCCTTCACTTTTCTTCGTAGCGGCGTCGGCAGGATCAATGCCGGTCATGGTGCCCAGCGCGACTGCGACATCGTTGACACTACGGGCCATCGGCCCCCCAGTATCAAACGTCAGCGAAAGTGGAATGATCCCACTTCTACTGAGCAGACCATGCGTCGGCTTCAAACCCACAATACCGTTCGACGTCGACGGCCCGCGGATGGAGCCGCCTGTATCGGTCCCCATACCGAGCGGCGCGTACGCCGCCGCGACAGCAACACCTGTACCGCCGGACGAACCTGCCGGCGATCGTTTGAGATCATGGGGATTCAACGACTGCCCGCCGAGCGAGCTGCGCGGAGCCGCTGAGGCAAACTCCGACATGTTCACCTTTGCCAGGATAATCGCTCCCGCCTCGCGCAGCTTCTTCACGACGAACGCATCGGCGGGAGGAATAGAACCTTCGAGCAGGACGGAGCCGCCGGTTGTCGGCATATCCGCCGTGTTGTAATTATCCTTGAGCACAACGGGAATGCCGTGAAGCGCGGAGCGAGGCCCCTTTATCTTACGTTCCGCATCGAGCTCTCGTGCGGTTTCGAGGGCATTGGGATTGATTACCATCACCGCATGAAGTGATGGTCCCTGACGATCGTAGCTCCTGATCCGGGCGAGGCACAGTTGGACCAGTTCCTCAGCGGTCAGAGTGCCGGTATTAAATGCGGCGGTTATATCCCCAATCGTCGCCGAGTCGAGATCAATCATCTTCGCGCCAAAGACGGGGCGCAGCGTCGCCAAAACTATCAAGACAAGAAACGCTACTCGGTTCATCGAAGCCTCCCACCGACACAATGCGCCGCGCAGCGCGCCGAGCGCCCCTCACGATAGCCTGCCGATCCTTGTGCTTGGAAGAGCTATCCGGTTCTGGCCCAAAGCTGCCGTCCCGCGTCGCCCGGATGGCACGCAGTTCGGGTACATTGTGCACCCTGACTGATCGGTATCTGAGGAGGACGTCGTTGCGTATATGGGCAAAAAATACACAGGGAGGCTCTCGTTGCGCGCAGGGTCGATCGGCCGCCTTGTGCGTTGGCAAGCCCACGGGAAGGCCCCCTGACCAAAATGGTGTGGACCGAAAATCCGAACTGGTCGTTTCCGGGTACGACTGCCCTGCCCCTAGCGCACCAAATAAGTGGGCGCGAGCCATGAAGGGAAGCGGGTCATGAAACTGCACTGGCGAGATTTCCCTTTATCATTGACGTTAGCCGCAGCAGTTTCGGCGACCGCACTGGGGCAGGCGCTGCCGCCCGCGGGTGCGCCGGGCGGCAGCGCTATGCAAAGCGTTGCATCGATGCCTGATTTCTCCGGGGCGTGGGTCCACCCATACTTTCCAGGAGTCGAGCCACCGGCATCGGGGCCTGGGCCGGTCTTGAATAAGTCGCGTCGCCAAAACGGCCTAGGCAATTCCAGCCAGTTCGTCGGCGACTACACCAATCCGATCTTGAAGCCTGCGGCGGCGGAAGTTGTGAAAAGGCTCGGCGAAATCTCCTTGTCCGGCGTAACCTATCCGACGCCGAGCAACCGATGCTGGCCCTCGGGGGGGCCCTACATCTTTTTCCAGCCCGGCATGCAGATGCTGCAACAGCCGCATCGGGATCATCAAGTCCGCCAGTGCGCCTGAACCAGCCACATCCGTCACAACTGACGCCGTCGTGGTACGGGGATTCCGTTGGGCATTACGAAGGCGACACGCTGGTGATCGACACGATCGGGGTTAAGACAGATCGACCTTTCGCAATGGTCGATGTGTACGGCGCTCCTTACAGCCCGGCACTGCACGTAGTGGAACGCTATCGGCTGATCGATTACGAGGAGGCCCAGGCAGCTGTCGGGCGCAACATCAGGGAGAATATCAGAACCACTGATACAGCTTCCGATCTCACATACAGGGGCAAACGCCTGCAACTTGTTTTCACAGTGGAGGATGAAGGCGTCTTTATGATGCCGTGGTCGGCGACCATAACTTATGAGCGCCTCGCACAGGACTGGATGGAAATTGCTTGCGCTGAAAACATGTTCGATTTCTACGCCGGAAAAACGACGCCGTTGTCCCGACGGCGAACAGGCCAGATTTCTAAGCGGCGAAAGTCGGCCAAGGCGCATCCCTGCCGTCGCGAAGCTGTCGGGATGCTTTGACGATCAACTCACCGAAATCCTGCGGCAGGGCGCGCGCACGCTGCTGGCCCAAGCTCATAGAGGACGCGGCAGCTGATTTTCTCCCCACGCTTGACTCAAGAGCGTACTTAAGAGGACTCGATTACCAAGCGAAATCCATTCCCAAAAAGCTCCGATGAGATGAAAGAAGCCCCGACTTGAGACCGAGCCGCTGCAACTCTTCTTCGAGGCGCTCGCGGCTTTGCCGGCAAATGACCAACATCCAGCGAACCGGGATTGTGCTGAGCAACGCCGCCGCTCCGCACCGCAGACCATGTTTGATGTTCGAGGGCTTCCGTATGTTTTGTTTTAGAGAACAACATCGCCGCCAGGCTGCATGTCTTGCCCCTCAAAATGAGACGCCAAACGGCTCACCAACTTTGCTCGCGCGCGGATATTCCGAAATGGAGAAAAGTGCCTGAGCCGCCCCGCGCGCATTAGCACTCAGACCTGTTGCGAATGCGGATGCGTCGGCGGCCCGAAAGGGCTGACGGGTCTCGAATTAAGAGAATGGACGTGTGAC
>JASHYD010000525.1 GCA_030043175.1 Xanthobacteraceae bacterium
CGGGCGAGTTAAATAGCCTGGCGGTAGGCTGCTGGCAGAAGCGCCCGAGCCAAGGTGAGCGCCGGCGCAAGGCGCGGCTGCCGTGTCGTTAAGGCAATGATTTCGCTTCGCTCAAATCACCCGGTCCCGGCGCAGCGCGGCAATTGCGGCTGCGTCGAGCCCGAGCTCCTCCCGCAAAATCTCGTCAGTGTGCTCACCCAGGATCGGTGGGGGGCGGCGCACTGAGGCCGGCGTGTCGGAGAATTTGTAGGGCATCCCGACGAGCTTGAGGTCGCCGATGGCCGGGTGTTTCACCGTCTCGATCATCGCGCGCGCCTGGGTCTGAGGATCGGCCAGCGCTTCGGCGACCGAATTGATGCGGCCGCACGGCACACCAGCGGACTGTAGCTTGGCAAGCCAATTGTCGGCGGTATCCGCGGCGAGCGCTTGTGCGATCGCGCCATCGATGAGATGACGATGCTCGACGCGGGCGCGATTGGTGGCAAAGCGCGGATCGCCGGCCCATTCCGGATGGCCGAGCACGGCGGCGCATTTCGCGAACTGGGTGTCATTACCGATGCCGAGCGCCATCATGGCGTCCTTCGCGGCGTAGGTGGTGTAAGGCACGATGCTCGGATGGCCGTTGCCGAAACGACCGCCGCCGCGCCCGGACACCAGCACGTTCGACGCGACATTGGCCAGCATGTGGAGCGCCGACTCATAGAGCGACAGCTCGAGCTTCTGGCCGCGGCCGCTGCGATGACGGGCATTGAGGGCACCAAGTATCGCATTGCACGCCAGCATGCCGGTACACAGATCGACGATGGCGACGCCGTATTTCGTCGGCGTGCCGTCGGGCTCTCCACAGATGCTCATCAGCCCGGATTCGGCCTGAAGGATAAAATCATAACCTGGCAGCGCCGCCTTGGGGCCGGTTGATCCGTAGCCGGTGATCGAGCAGCGCACCACGCGCGGTGCCTGCGCGTTGAACCACGCGTCCGTGAAACCCCATTTGGGGAGCGTGCCGAGCTTGAAGTTGTCGATCACGATGTCGGCTCTTTGGATCAGCCCGGCGAGCAGTTTCTGTCCGGCCGGCACGGCCAGATTCAGCGTCATCGAACGTTTATTGCGGTTGGCGGCCAGAAAGTAGGCAGATTCGCCCTCCACGAATGGCGGCCCCCAGCCGCGAGTGTCGTCGCCGCCCGACGGAGGCTCGACCTTGATCACGTCGGCGCCCATGTCACCCAGCATCATGGCGCAGGTCGGACCGGCGAGCACCCGCGTCAGATCGAGCACCCGAGTGCCGGCAAGCGCCCCATTGTCTGCTTCGCTCATCTGGCACGCTCAGCGTTCTTGCCCGCGCCTTTGCGCATCGAGGGCGGCGCGTTCAAGTCCTTGGCGCTACCCTCAAGGTAGGCCTCGAGTTCCTGCTTGCTGCGCATACGGAACTTGTGGAAGTCCGGCCGGCGGCCCTCAACAAAGGCCTTCATGCCTTCGAGGCTTTCCTCCGAGCCCCACACATGCGCCAACAGCTCCATGCCGTGCTGCCACGACGCGTAGAGCAGATCGGACTCGAAATTCAGGCTCTTCTTCGTCATGCGCAGGGTCTGCGGGCTGTGGCTCTTGATGGTCTCGCACCAACCGAGCGTCTCCTTGAGCAAATCCTGGTGCGGCACGCATTTGTTGATGAGGCCGATTTCGACGGCCTCGCGGGCGGTGAAGCGACGCGCGCAGAAGATCATTTCGCGTGCCAGCCGCTCGCCGATGATGCGCGGCAGATACTGCGTGGCGCCCACCGTCGGACAGGCGCCGACCTTGGCGCCGGTCTGGCCCAACACGGCGTTCTCCGATGCGATGGCGAGGTCGCACCACAAAGCCAGCTCGTGGCCGCCGCCCATGCACCAGCCGTTGATCATGGCGACGACCGGGATCGGCAGGCCGCGGATCGTCATGGCCAGCTCCTGCATGCGGTCGTTCCACATCGCCGCATTGGTCCAGTTAAGCCGCATCATCGCGTAGAAATCGCCGCCCGCCGAAAACGCCTTGTCGCCTGCGCCCGTCACCACTGCGCAGGCGATCAAGGGATCACGACGGGTGGCTTTGAGGGCATCGGTCAGCTCGTCAAGCGTCTGCTCGCGAAATGCATTGAGCACGCGCGGCCGGTTGATGGTGACCCACGCTACCTGGTCTTTCACGCTGCAAAGGATGTCGGTGTAGCCGCGGCCGTCTGATGTGGCCGGCCTCTTGCGCGGCGCTTTCGCCGGTTTCTTCGCCATGCTTCTTCCCTCGGCGCGGCTTGTCTACCGTCTCGCCTTGTATGACAGGGGCGGTTTATCGACAAGTGCGGCTTCGCCGGCTGGAAGCGCGAGGCGCGCCCGCCTTAGCTTAAGTGCGGGTCGCCCGAAAGCTCAATCGGCAAAAAATTATCGGGGCGAGAATGAAGCTCCTCGCCCCGCAAAGCCAGTCGGACGGCAACCTGCGAGAGACGCGGCCCTGCTTTAGCCCTTCAGCCGCTTGTTGCATTGGCTGTAGTAGCCGCCGCCCTTCTGAATCCAGTTGAGGCCGGCATTGCCGTTGCTAGCTTTATTCTCGTTGTATTGATCAAGGCATGTATGCATCCGCGCCTTGCCGGCGCTCTCGGAGGCATATTTGGGCGACACGGCGGTGGGGAATACCGGCTCGCCGGCAGTCGGCGGCGCGGCGCCTCTCGGAGCCGGTTTGGTTGCCGGCGGAGCGGCCGCGGTCGAGCCGGGTGCCGGTTGTTGAGCGGCAGGCGCGGCGGCGCTACGGGCGAGGCATTCCTTGCGGAAATCGGCATATTTCTTGTCGCCGACCGTATTGTTGGCCTTCATGGCCTTCCATTCGTCATTGCATGTCTGCAAGCGACTCTGAGCGCTGGCCGGCGCGGCCGAGAACGCCACGGCGGCGCAAACGGCAGCGGCACAGAGAGCAGCAAGTCCCGACTTCATGGATGACATCTCCTTCGTTGACCGTTTCGATGGAACCGATGGGCCGGGCACCTGATAAGCCGATTGCAAGCCCTTCGCAAGCATTGGTTGCGCGGCCGTCAAGCCTATCGCACTTATTCGCACCTCTCCCGCGGTTCGCGCGCAAAAGGCCCGAATAGCCCGGTTAATCCAGTAATTCGGACCGTGACCAAATAGTTCGCCCCGCCGCGAGAAAATGGTTCAGTGCCATCCGAAACGTCCATAATATCCAAAGTCTTACATTGTGAATTTTCGATATTGCAAGAGTTGGAAAGCGTGCGCCCTTGCGCGACCCGCAGGGGGCAATTCTGTGAATAGACTCATTTTCGCCCGATCAGATCGATCAGCGCCGCCATGCCGACATGCCCGGTACCTTCGCGGGTCATGCTGTCGTGCTCGATAATTCGCAATTCGGATAAGCCGCTGAATTCCGCTTCCAGCATCGCGCGTGTGTAGAGATTTTCGACACGCGACGGCCCCCCGGTTTTGTAGTTCAGCTGCTCGGGCCGATAGCCTTCGATCAGCAGCAGTCCGCCGGGCTTGAGCGCATTGCGCATGGCGGCAAAAACGTGCCGCCGCTCGTCGGGCGTCAGAAATTGAATGAAGATTGCCACCACCACGTCGAATTGCGCTGCCGGCCACTGCCATCGCACCACGTCGGCCGCAACGGTGCGCAGGGTGACGCCGCGCTGCTTGGCGAGCGCCTGCGCCTTTCCGAGCGCGGTCGGCGACCAGTCGATCGAAAGCACGTTAAGACCGCGCTCGGCGAGCCACACGCCATTGCGCCCCTCGCCATCCGCAACCGCAAGCGCGGCGCCGGATTTCGGCAGCAGATGCGCCTGCGAGCTGAGAAACGCGTTCGGCTCGGTGCCGAACACATAATCCGGCACCGAGAAGCGCCTTTCCCAGCGCTCGTATTCGCTATTTGGCAACTCTTCGCTCATCAAGATTTTCGCCCCGGAAACCCCGCCCTCAAGGACTTAAGGAGGCGGCGCGGCCTTCTCTACTCGTACCCGTCGGCACGGTGGATGATTGTGCAGTACAGGGCAGTGATGCCCGGCACGACGCCCGTCGACGTTTGCACTTTGAAACAACCAGGTCTCCTCGGGCTGGAGGGGTGAGGCAAGCCGCTGCCTGAAAGCCGGGGCGAAAGCGCCTGGCGATGGTCTACTCCTCCGGCGCGTTGACGATCGGATCGTAGCGCTTGACGTCGAGGCCAAGCAAATTCCAGCTCTGCACAATGTGCGGCGGCAGCGGCGCCGTCAGGTCGATGAGGCCGCCGCGCGGATGCGGCACCTGAATGCGCCGCGCCACCAGGTGCAGGCGGTTCTGAATGCCGCCCGGCAGGGTCCAGTTCTCCCGGTTGAAATATTTCGGATCGCCGACGATCGGATGCCCGATATGGGCAAGATGCGCGCGCAGCTGATGGGTGCGGCCGGTCACCGGCTTGAGCGATAGCCAGGCGAGGTGCTGCGCCGAGGTCTCAACCACCGCATAGTAGGTCACGGCGTGGCTCGCCCCCTGTTCGCCATGGCGGGCGATGCGCATGACGAATTCGTCCTCCCGTTCGTCCTTGGCGAGAAATGTCGAGATACGACCCTGCTGCGGCTTCGGCACCCCGGCCACGAGCGCCCAGTAAATCTTGCGCGCTTCGCGCGAGCGGAACGTTTTGGCGAGCGCGGATGCCGCAAAGCGAGTCTTGGCAACGACGAGGCAGCCGGCGGTATCCTTATCGAGACGATGCACCAAACGCGGGCGCTGGCCGCTTTTATCGCGCATCACATCGAGCATGCCATCGATGTGGCGCGTGGTTCCGGAACCGCCCTGAACGCTAAGCCCCATCGGCTTGTTAAGGACGAGGACGTCATCATCCTCATAGAGCGTGATGGAGCGCAGAAACTCACGGGTCTTTTGTTCCGCTTCGGACAGGTCAGCTGGTTTCGGCACATCGAGCCGCAGCGGCGGGATGCGCACCGACTGCCCTTCCTCCAGCCGATCCTTGGCATCGGCCCGTTTGCCGTTGACGCGCAACTCGCCTTTGCGGATGACGCGCTGGATGTGGGAGAACGACAGCGACGGAAACCTCGCCTCGAGAAAGCGGTCGACCCGCATGCCGGCTTCGTCGGCGGTCACGGCGAGGGTCTGGACCCCGGTCGCTTGTTGGCGACTCTGCATCCCGGGCGTCGGCTGGAGAAGCCGAGCCGGCGCGACCGCCCGCGCCGGCGATCGTTCTGCCGGACGCGGCGCAGGCGCCTGCTTTTCGGGCTCGCGAAATCGCACGCCGACGCCGCGCCGCTTCGCGGCGATCCGCGGTTGCGGCGGCTGCGGTATATCGCGGCCCTGATGGCGCTGGCGCGGGCCTGCAATTTGCCGTCCGCCTCCAGGCTGCCGGGGTCCTCTGCCACGCGTCAAAATTTTTCTGCTCCTCATTGCCGGGCGGCCACAGGCTCCTGGCGCGCCCACATCGACCACATGTAGCGCTCCTTGAGCGCCAGCGAAACCCGTAGGGGCTTTTGCCATACGGTAAAGGGGGCGGGATTTCGCCGCCACTCAAGCGGCGCTACCCTTGCCTCAAAATGCGCCCTTGCTCGGTAAACCGCCGGTCCTGTCAATCCAGAGAAAGATCGCCATGAAAAACACACCAGTCGCAATCATCGGAGCTGCCGTGGTGCTGTCGGCGGGTCTTAACGCCGACGCACAATCCCCGGCTCCCAACGTAGCCGCAGCCAAACCCGGCGATGTGCGCGTGATCGCGACCGCCGCAATCCGCGATCCGCTCAACGCCGTGCGCAAGCAGGCGGAGGCGGTGATCGGCAAGCCGATCATCGTCCAATATGGTTCGGCGCGCGGCAACCTGAAAGCTGCAATCCTCAGCGGCCAGGATTTCGAGGTGGCGATCCTGCTGCCCGATGTCGGTGATGAACTCGAGGCCGCGGGCAAGCTTGCGCCTGGCCGATTCGAAATCGCACGCGTACCGGTCGCGTTCGGCCTGCGCGGCGAGGCGCCCACTCTCGATGTGAGTTCGCCGGCCGCCGTCAAAACCGCAATGGTGAATGCGAAATCGGTCAAGTATAGCCCGACCGGGGCGGCGCTGATGACAGTCAGGAAAATCCTTTCCGCTCTCGACATCGCCGGCAAGATTCACGATGCAAGCCTGACCCAGGGCGAGGTGCCGCTCGCTGCCGGGGAATATGAGATCAACATCTACCCGTTGAGCGAAATCATTCCCAACCGGAGGCTCAAAAATCTCGGTGCGGTGATTGCGCCGTTGCAGGTGCCCGCCATCATCGAGGCGACGGTCGGCAACAATGCCGCCGATGCGAAAGCGGCGCTCGCTGTGATCAAATTCCTGCAAGGCCCGGCCATCGACCGGGCGCTTAAGGATTACGGCATGGAGAAGGGCGGCAGCTAGAGCTGCCGCTCTGTCGTCCCGGGTTGAGCGTCGCAGCCTACGCTTGGCCCCCTCCCCGCTCCCGCCTGAGCTTCGCCCAATGCTCCAGCCGCTTCCTGATCTCGCGCTCGAAGCCGCGTTCGGGCGGGTCGTAGAAGCGCTGGCGGCCGAGCGACTCGGGGAAATAGTCCTGACCGGAAAAAGCGTCCGCTGCGTCATGGTCGTATTGGTAGCCGCGGCCGTAGCCTTGGCCTTTCATTAGCCTCGTCGGAGCGTTGAGGATGTGTTTGGGCGGCGGCAGCGATCCCGCCTCCTTGGCGGTCCGCATCGCCGCTCCGAAAGCCGTGTAGGCAGCATTCGATTTCGGCGCAGTCGCGACGTAGATAACGGCCTGCGCAATCGCAAGCTCGCCTTCCGGGCTGCCGAGGAAATCATAGGCGTCCTTGGCGGCGTTGGCGACGACGAGCGCCTGCGGATCGGCAAGCCCGATGTCCTCGACAGCCATCCGCACCACGCGGCGCGCAAGATATAGCGGGCTCTCGCCGGCGTCGAGCATGCGGCAGAGGTAGTAGAGGGCGGCATCCGGATCTGAGCCGCGCACCGATTTGTGCATCGCAGAGATGAGGTTGTAGTGCCCATCCTGGGACTTGTCGTAGATCGGTGCGCGGCGCTGCAGGATGTCCTGGAGCTTGCCAGCATCGAAGATTTCACCGCGGCGCGCCGCGCGCCACGCCTCTTCGGCGAGCGTAAGGGCCGCGCGCCCATCACCATCCGCCATGCCATTGAGCAAGGCGCGCGCCTTCGCATCGAGCGGCAACGCCCGGCCTTCAATCGCCTCGGCGCGCGCGAACAGCTTTTCGATCGCCTCCGGATCGAGCGGCCGAAACACCAGCACGCGGGCGCGCGACAGCAATGCAGCATTGAGTTCGAAGGAGGGGTTTTCGGTGGTTGCCCCGACGAGCACCACGGTGCCGTCCTCCATCACCGGCAGAAACGAATCCTGCTGGGCCCGGTTGAAGCGATGCACCTCGTCGACGAACAAAAGCGTCCCCAGCCCGGTTTCGCGCCGCGAGCGCGCCGCGTCGAACACCTTCTTGAGGTCGGCGACGCCAGAGAACACCGCGGAAATCTGCTCGAAATGCAGCGCAGTCGCGTCTGCGAGAAGCCGCGCCACCGTGGTCTTGCCGGTGCCGGGCGGCCCCCACAACACCAGCGATCCCAGGGTGCGGGTCGCAAGCATGCGGGTGAGCACGCCATCCGCACCGATGAGATGATCCTGGCCCACCACTTCGGAAAGCTTTTGCGGCCGCAGCTTGTCGGCGAGGGGCCGCGGTGCATCGCGACTAAGTCCGGCGGCTGCGAACAGCCCTCCCCCGTCGTGCGGGCGGGGCGCCTTCATCCGCTGAAAACGGCGGAAATCTGCTGTCCGCCGCGTTGGATTGTGAGCCGCCACAACCGGCTCGGCTGGCTCAGGGCACGCACCAAGTCCTGCGTGCTCTCGATTTTGGCGTTGTTGAGGCTCAGCACGATGTCGCCTTTCTGAAGACCGAAGCTCTGCGCCGTCGACCCGTTTTCGACATCGGTCACAACCACGCCTTTTGCGTCGAGGTCGATCCGCAATTGGTCGGCAAGCGCCGGCGACAGGTTGGCGACCTTGGCGCCGAGCAGCGGCGAGCGCGCCTTGATGAGGGTTTCCTCGCGCTCGATATCCGGCGCTGATTCGAGCGCCACCGCCAGCCTCACCTCCCGCCCGCTGCGCAGGACACCGATCTGGGCGACCCCGCCTAACGGCTTGGTGGCAAGCCGATAGTCGAAGGCATTAACGTCGTCGATATCCTGACCGTCCACCGACACAACAACATCGCCGCTACGCATTCCGGCGCGACCAGCCGGGCTTCGGGCCGCGACGCTCGACACCAGTGCGCCGACCGGACGTCTGAGGTTGAGGCTTTCCGCGATCTCCGCCGTGACCGCTTGCAGCTTGGCGCCAAGCCACGGCCGCCGCACGACGGCACTGCCGCCCTGGGCGGAAGCGATCACGCCGCGCACCATGTTGACCGGGATCGCAAAGCCAATCCCCTGCGAGCCGCCGGAGCGGGAGAAAATCGCCGTATTGATACCGAGCAGACGGCCGCTGAGATCGACCAGCGCGCCGCCGGAATTGCCTGGATTGATGGCAGCGTCGGTCTGGATAAAAAACTGGTAATCGGTGATGCCGACCTGGGTCCGCGCCACCGCGGACACGATGCCGTGGGTCACGGTCTGGCCGACGCCAAACGGATTGCCAAGCGCCAGCACCAGGTCGCCGACCTGCAGAGCATCTGAGTCGCCGAGTTCGATCGCGGCGAAACGTTCGCGAGCGTCCTTGAGCCGCAACACCGCAAGATCGGCATGTTGATCCTTAAGCACGATGTCGGCCTCGAATTCGCGCTTGTCGGCGAGCGAAACCCTGACCTGGTCGGCGTTTTCGATCACGTGGAAGTTGGTCACCACGAGGCCGGCCGGATCGACAATCACGCCCGAACCGAGCGAGCGCTGGACCTGCTCGCGCGGACTGCTGCCGAAGAAGCGCCGAAAGATCGGATCGTCGAACATCGGGAAGCGATTCTCGATCACCCGCGCGGCATAGACATTCACCACCGCCGGCGCCACCCGCTTCACCACCGGCGCGAATGAAAGCTTGATCTCCGCGGCGGAGGACGGCACGCGCACGTCCTCGCCCATCGCCGGCGCCCAGGCGAAAATGACCAAAAGGCTTGCAACCAGGCGGGAAATCATAAAGGCAGCTCCGGGTCCATAGCGGTCGAATCGGCGGCACTAGCGCGCGGCGCCAAATCTATATAGAGCGCAGGATAGCGGACTTGAAGTGTGGCGGCAGTCGGGCAAGCGGCCGCCCCATATCCAGGCACCAGGAAATGCAGCGGCCACCCGATGCACCCGCGCCGGCGCGAAGGCGCGCCCAACGCCGTTTGCTTGCCCGAACTTCCGACCCCAACCCCCTTTCGGCCCGCGGAAAAAGCCGCTATGTTGCGCTCAACAGTGATGCGAACGCATCCCAATAAGTGCACGTCAGGTTGGAAAGGGCGCCCTCAGATGAAAAGCATTTCAGTCTCCGTCATCGCATTGGCCGTCGCGACGCTCGGTTTCGCTTCGGGAGCGCAGGCTCAGCAAGCGAAAAAGCTGTTCTTCGAGGGCGATATCGTGCGCCATGCGTTGCCCAACCAGGCCGGACCATTCTGCGTGCTGGTCAATCAGTTCAAGGCCGGCGAGGCGGTGGCGTTCCGTATCCGCGTACTTCAGCCGAATGGCGAGGTGGCCGACGACAAGGTGCTCAAGAGCGTGGTGGTGGAGCTCGGTAACGGCCAGAGGCTGCCGGCCGGCTTCAAATCGCATGGCAATCCGCCGACCGATTATTTCTGGTCGCTGTTCTGGAGCATCCCGAAGGACCACCCAACCGGCACAGTCGGCTACAAGGTGATTGCCACCATGAATGACGGCTCGACGGTGGAATGGAAGCCGTTCAATCGCCCGACCACCGAATTGATGGTGGTGGCCGGCGAACCGGAAATGAAGAAAAACTAACGCTCTGAGGTGCCCCATGCATTGTGGCGACGGCCGGCTGGCCGGGCGGTTGTGCGCGCTGATGTTGCCTGCTGCGGCGTCATTGGCGCTGATGCTCCAAACGCCGGCGGCCGGGGCCCCCGCCGCAGCCCTTGGCCAGCAAGTCGACGTCGCCGAGCCCTCGAACGGCTATGTCGGCCGGCTTGATGTGTCTCCGACGCACGCCCCGGCCGGGGCGGCGGTCACGCTTTCGGCCGCGGGCCTGCCGCCAGGCCAGGAGTTCCAGCTGGTGTGGACCACGGCCACCGGCGTGTGGAAAGTGACCGAGGCCGAGTATCACGGTCGGGAGTTCACGCCGATCGCCTACGAGATCGCCAAAGCCAGAAGCGATCAAGCGGGGCGCCTCGCGGTGAATTTCATTGCGCCGGACGACTACGGCTTCTTGCACGACATCGTGCTGCAGCAAGGCTCACGCCAGTTTACCCATGTGGGCTTCAACCTCGACATGACGGTGGACGTCTCGCCAAAGAGCGGTCCGCCGGGCACGCCGATCAAGCTCGACGTCAAAGGTATCGGCTATCGCTCGCTCTATAACTCCTGGGACGTGATCTACGACAACAACTTCACCGGCTGGATGTCATCGGTCACCACGCCGGGTACGGCGAGCTTCACCATTCCGGCGACCGGCGGGCCGGGCGTCCATATCATTGAAGTGATGCACGGCGAGTTGACGGTTCCCTACCGTAACCCCGAACAGAATCCGGCGCCGGGCCGGCCGCGCTTTGCGTTCCAGTTCACCGTTACCGACGGCCCGCCGGTGATGCCGGCGCCGCCGGCACAACAGGCGCAGAAGATCGTGCGCGGGCTGCCGCCGCAAGGCGAGCTTGCGCCAACGCCTCAATTCTCCGGCGTCGGCGAGCCCGTTTTGGTGCGCGGGGAAGGCCTGGAGCCCGGCAAGAGCTACGAGCTTAACTGGTCGCGGGTGGTCGGCAATCGCATGACCGGCCAGGGCTGGGAGGAAGACTCCAAGGCCATCGCCCAAAGTACGGCGGATAGCGCGGGACGGGCCGAATTCCGTTTTGCGACGCCGGACGATCTCGGCGGCGCCCACGGTCTATGGATCGACGTTGGGGGCAGGAAAAAGATCGGGTCTTACTGGATCAAGCCGACCGCATTGCCCATGGACGTCACCCGCGGACCGGCCGGCACGACCTTCACCATCCATCTCAAAGGCGTCGGCTGGACCGAGACCGCCAACATCTATCACGTGGTCTACGACAACAACTATACGGGCTATGTCTGCGCCTTCAACAGCCAAGGCGATGTCGCGATCATCATGCGGGCGACCGGCGCGCCCGGCATGCACTACATCGATCTCTATCCTGGCATCTACAAAGGCACGGAGACGCGGCCCAACAATTTCCGCATCCCCCAGCTCACCTTCGCGGACGACCATCCGGGCGAGGACCTGCCGGCCTTCCACTTCGCTTTCGAAGTGACGCCAGGCAATCAGCGTGCCGAGCTGACGAAGTGACGGGCGCGCTCCGCTCAAAACAAAGCGGACCGCGCACGCCCGCGCCGAACTCACCCCGCGATGAGGATTGAAAAAGATTCGTCCCTGGCCTTGCCAGCGGCCAGGGACGCTCGCATGACCAGACGAGGCGGCAGGACTAGGGGCGGCAGGACTAGGCGGCAGCCGGCGCTTGCGCGACCCCCTCTTGAGGCGGGCCTGAATCGAGGCCCTTTGCGGCAGTGTCGCGGTCGACGAATTCAATCACCGCCACTGGCGCATTGTCACCGTAACGGAAGCCGGCCTTGACGATGCGCGTGTAGCCGCCATTGCGATCCTTGTAGCGGGGACCCAGTACGTCGAACAGCTTCTTGACCATGCCGACATCGCGAAGCTCTGCGATCGCCTGACGGCGCGCATGAAGGCCGCCCCGTTTGCCCAAGGTCACGAGCTTTTCCACGACCGGCCGCAGATCCTTGGCCTTCGGCAGCGTCGTCACGATCTGCTCATGCTTGATGAGCGCCGCACACATATTGGCGAACATGGCCCGGCGATGCTCGGCGGTGCGATTGAACTTGCGATAGATCTTACCATGACGCATCGTCGTTGCTCCGCCTTTTTCCTAACGACTTGCGCCGTCAGGCCCGCGTGAAATCTTAATAATGATCTTCGAACCGCTTGGCGAGTTCGTCGATATTCTCCGGCGGCCAGCCGGGCACTTCCATGCCGAGATGGAGCCCCATCTGGGCGAGCACTTCCTTGATCTCATTGAGCGACTTGCGGCCGAAATTCGGGGTTCGAAGCATTTCGCCTTCGGTCTTCTGGACGAGGTCGCCGATGTAGACGATGTTGTCGTTCTTGAGACAGTTGGCAGAGCGCACCGACAGCTCGAGTTCGTCGACTTTCTTGAGAAAGGCCGGGTTGAAGGCAAGATCGGGGATCGCCTCGGTGATGCCGACCTCCTTGCGGGGCTCCTCGAAATTGACGAACACGTTGAGCTGGTCCTGGAGAATGCGCGCCGCGTAGGCAAGCGCGTCCTCGGGCGTGACCGCTCCGTTGGTTTCGATCTGCAGCGTGAGCTTGTCGTAGTCGAGAATCTGTCCCTCACGGGTATTCTCGACCCGGTAGGAGACCTTCTTTACCGGCGAATACAGGCTGTCGACCGGGATCAACCCGATCGGCGCATCCTCGGGCCGATTGCGCTCAGACGGCACATAGCCTTTGCCGGTATTGACGGTGAATTCCATCCGGATCTCGGCGCCCTCATCGAGATGACACAGCATCAGGTCCGGGTTGAGAATGACGATGTCGCCGACGGTCTGGATGTCGCCTGCGGTCACGAGTGTCGGGCCGGTCTTCTTTACCACCATGCGCTTTGGACCATCGCCCTGCATCTTGATGGCGATGTCCTTGATGTTAAGGATGATGTCGGTGACGTCCTCGCGCACGCCGGCAATCGATGAAAATTCGTGGAGGACGCCATCGATGTGCACCGACTGCACGGCCGCGCCCTGCAGAGACGACAGCAGAATACGCCGCAGCGCGTTGCCGAGCGTCAATCCAAAGCCGCGCTCGAGCGGCTCGGCCACCACCGTGGCCGAAACCTTCGGATCCGGTCCCGGCGTGACATGGAGCTTGTTCGGTCGTATGAGTTCCTGCCAGTTCTTCTGGATTGTCACTTCGTCACCCATCGCGTTGAGCAGCGCGCGCGTGCTTGGCGCAATCAGCGCTGCGTCATGGGAAAATTCGGCGTGGCGCGAAAAGCCTGCCGAACCTAAACTACACCCGCCGGCGCTTGCGCGGCCGACAACCGTTATGCGGGATCGGCGTCACGTCGCGGATCGACGTAATGGTAAAGCCAGCCGCCTGCAGAGCACGTAATGCGGATTCGCGACCCGAGCCTGGGCCGGCGACCTCCACCTCAAGGGTGCGCATGCCATGTTCCTGCGCCTTGCGCGCAACATCCTCGCCAGCCACCTGAGCAGCGTAAGGCGTCGATTTCCGCGACCCCTTAAAGCCCATCGTTCCGGCAGACGACCAAGCGATCGCATTGCCCTGGGCATCCGTAATGGTGATCATTGTGTTATTGAACGACGCGTTCACGTGGGCAACGCCAGAGGCAATGTTTTTGCGTTCCCGACGCCGGACGCGGACAGCTTCCTTACCCATTCTCGACCCTTTCGCGACCCGCAGCTAGCGAGCCTCATATCCTCGCAATTACTTCTTCTTGCCGGCGATGGCCTTTGCTGGACCCTTGCGGGTCCTCGCGTTGGTGTGTGTGCGCTGGCCGCGAACCGGCAGGCCGCGACGATGGCGCAGACCGCGATAGCAACCAAGATCCATGAGCCGTTTGATGTTCATCGCTGTCTCGCGCCGCAGATCGCCTTCGACAAGGTAGTCGCGATCGATCACTTCGCGGATTTGCAGAACCTCCTG
>JASHYD010000526.1 GCA_030043175.1 Xanthobacteraceae bacterium
CCGCTTCGAGCGCGAGCTTAGGTGCGAGCGACTGAGAGCCCAACTACTCAGACTGCTGGACAGCGTTTCTCCCGAGTTTGAGCGCAGCGAGCATCTTCAACCACTCTCGACTCATGAGCCGGGTCCCAAGGCTGACGCCGCGCCGCAAAAGCCAGGAGGCGATACCTCGGCACAGGTTACGCCTGGATTCGAGCCGCAAGAGCAAATCTGCAAGCATGACCAGGAGAGGCTCGCGCGCCTTCGTGTCAGTCAAGTGCCTGACGAAGTGATCCGCTTCGAGCATGAACTCGGCTGCGAAAGACTACGGCCGCAAGTCACGAGATTGCGGGAAAGTCTGGACGTCAACTAAGTCGGCGGGGACATGGGGACATCCAGCGGCGGCGCATCCTCCAGGGTCGCATCAGGCGTGAGCCGCATTCCTTTCAGGTCTCGGATAGGCGCCGCGGCGGTCCACCGCTTATTGCTGTCGTTGCTAAGTAGCTCCCTAACTATCATCACGGATAGCGCGAGCGTTCGTCGCTCGCGGTTGTGGCTGAGAATTCCCAAATCATTCAACATCGACGGCTTGCTTCCGCCACTGGTACGAAGCGAAGCGGTGATCGATCGTCGCTGACAGTTCATCCGCCCTGGCGCTGCAACGCCTCGCAGAACGCTTCGGCGTCGGTGAAGATGGCGTCACCCGCGAACTTAAGCGAGTCGACGGAGCGTTGGGCCGCCTCGGCGTGCCCGCTGCCGCAGGCGTCCTCGACGATGATCGGAACGATACCGAGGTCGGCGGCGTGTCTTGCCGTCGGCTCGATCCCAATCTCCATCGCGGCGCCGACGAGGGCCATCGACGTGATGCCGCAGTCGCGCAGCGCGATCGCGAGTGGCGTTCCCTCGAGCGCGGACATGGTGAGCTTGTCGAAGATCGCCTCGCTCTGCTGCGGCTTGAGCTCCGGTGTGATCTGAAACCCTGGCGAGTCTCGCAGGAACCAGGGGGTAACCTTTTCCGGATCGGCGGTCCGCCGCCAGGCCATCGCCATGCGGTGACAGAACGCGCCCATCAGCTCCTTCGGCAACGACATGTGGCGCATGAAGAGAGTCCGGACAGCGGCGGCGCGTGCCGCATCGAGCACGCGGGACACCTTCGCCACAATCGCGTCCGGATTCTTGATCCGCTTCAAGATGCCAACCTGCATGTCGTAGACGACCAGCGCCCGCTCAGCCTCTGCGCCGTGTCGGCGCTGTTCTTTTATATCTACGAAAATGCGCGATCGATCCAAAGCACGCCGCTCGGCGGGCTGTCGGGAAGAGTCGCCATCATGTTGATGAACGCCTCGATGGATGTTCCGGAAGAACTCTACATTCTAGGCTAGCGACCTTCGGCACCTTGCTGATCCTGCCTCAAATTCTCAGTTATGCAGTTATTTGATCAGCGACATATTCGGTTGGGTCGCCGCCCGTTCTGGTTTCTCCAATTTCACGAATTGTCATCAGATACGGTCGCAATTTTCTGGGGTTGAGCGGCACGTAAGACGTTATCTTCTATGAAAACGACAGTTTCATCCAAGGGCCAGATTGTCTTGCCGGCAGAGATACAAGCAAGACAGCACAGAAGCTGGCCATGAGTTCGAAATCGAGCGCCTTGACCGCGGTGAATACCGGCTCAGGCGTCGTTCGGTACCGCCGAATGATGGTCTGGTCGATTGGCTGCTGTCCTCTCCTCATAAGGGCTTCTTCGTTCCTATTGGGTCCGAATCGAGGGCACGGCCAAGGAGCCCCCGCCGCCGAACCCAGCGTGTCTATGAAGCCTTCAGACCACTCTTCTTGAATTTGAGGGCCGGAATGAAGGCAATTGGTTCACAGCTACGAATTAAGCTAAGCGCGTTGATCCCAGCCGATGGACCAACGGGGCTGGCGTCTATCCGCTGGGTGGTGTTATGTTGTCGCCGGGGCTTTGCTCGGCCGGAACGCCGCCGCTGCGGCGAGGTTGGCTTGGCGTGTGACGCCGGCGCCAGTGTTTCTCACATGGCCCCGCATGGAGATTCGAAAGTCAAAAAAGAGCCCCGCCGAAAGGCGGTGCTCCGAGTTTGTGTGGAACCAGGATTTTGGTCGATGCCGCTTCACAGAACGACGCAGCGACGGAAGCGCGGATGCCATCGATAGCCGGCGCCGCAAACGACCGGAGCTGGAGCAACTACAACCGGCGCAGCCGGGGCAACGACAACGGGCGCGCCAGGGACAACGACGACAGGACGATTCGGACGGCATCGTCCAAATTCGTTGCGATGAAAGCCCGGCCCACAGCCGCCCTCCGCAGTGGCGCTATCGATGGCGACGAGTGAGAGCAAGACTGCGGCCGCGACGGCCGATATGGTTTTCCCGTACATCAGAGACATCGTGTGCTCCCTTCTGCTGAACGAATGCTAATTCATCCACCCAGGGAACCATACCGATATGGCCGTGAACCCGGCGCAACCGCGCGTTCATGAGCCAGATAACTCCACGGCGCCAAAATGGCGGGGCGCGTTACGTGGAATTGGGCTGGGCGATGTCACCCGGCGCCGCTCTGGGCAACCGGGGCGGTTAGGCCGTTGCGGAGGCCGCTACTGTAGCGCGCCGGGCGCGGCAAAAGCACATCACTCGCCTGTTGGTATGATACCTTACCGAAAGCCTCTCGGGTCTGTGTGACAAGGCGATGTCGATTTCGGCAACCGCTACATGGTTTGCGCCCCTCCTCCCCGCCGGGTGGGGGCCGAAGGGCAGACGCTGGAGAGCCTTCCTTGCGCGCGCCCCGACCAAAAGGAGATTCTCCCGAACTCGTCGGTTATCCTGCGGTCGCCAACGCTAATCACGGAACAATCCATAGATCATACAATGGAGCGAAGGATGAACCATGGGTTCTCGAGTTAGGCCTCCTCTTGAGGCCGCTCCAGCACATCGCATTGCAGCAGCCGTGCCGCTCCGAAGTCGACCAGCTGGCGAGGTTGCGGGAGGCCATTAATCGTTCTGATGTGCGCTGGACTGGCACCCCCCCCTGGTCAATGACACGTATCCGGTCAGACGCCGACCGAAGTAATGAATGCTCGCGGGCACCGGTATTCGACGCGCTTGTGAAGCAACCAAAATGGGGTCCCC
>JASHYD010000527.1 GCA_030043175.1 Xanthobacteraceae bacterium
CGGCACCCGGCCGCTTATATGAGGCGCATCCAGTCAAGAGGTTTATTTCGCGCTCAACATTTTTCGACTCCGACTCCAATTACGCTCACGCGAGCGCATGTCTGCATTCCTGGCACGGCAGCCCCTTCTGCTTGGCCGTGCCGTGCGGTCAACGTGGTCGCAAGGGCAACCGTTGACCCCGAGCCGCCATTGGGACAAGTGCCGCGAGTGGTCATGGCGCGGTGCCTAGCCCTGCGATGAAGTCGCGTCGTCTGGTTCGATGGGCTCCCTTACTTCACGACGAACTAACTCCCAATGTGACCGGTTCGAGCGTCGGGAGTTGCGCTTCCCGAGCGCGATCGACCATAAAGAGCGCCGCCGCCAAACCCATCGCTGCCCCAAATATGAGATAAAAGGAGGGAGCGATCGGTGACCCCGTCACTTCTATCAACCACGTTACAAAGAACTGTGCAAAGCCGCCAAAAGTCATCACAGCAAGATTGTAGGCGATGCCGAGCCCGGTTGAACGCGGGTCGCAAACTGCTCTGCAACCGCCGTAGATATTGGGCCATAAAAGGCGCCGAGCAAGCTACACAGCACAATCTGTACGGTCACCAAACTCGTAAACGAGGGGTTGCCGTGTAGCCAATCAAATAATGGATAAGCAATCAAGAGATAAAGCCAGAGTGCACCGATCATGATCGGCTTGCGGCCGATACGATCAGCCAGCGCGCCGAAAAGCGGTATTAGCACGATCATGCAGGTGAGGCTGATCGACTGAGCGAGGAACGCGTCGTCGAGCTGCAACCGAAGTTGCGTTCTCGCGAAGGTCGGCATGTAAACCAGGATCACGTAAAATGAGATCGTGCCGAAGGTGATTAAGCCCATGCACACAAACGTCTCCTTAACGTGCCCAGCCACAGTTGCTGCAAGACCTGGCGGGACCGTCGCAGTCCTGCGCGCGTTTTGGAAAGCCTCAGTCTCCTCCAGATGACGACGAATAAAGAGCCCGACTGGACCGATGGCGAGCCCGACCAAAAACGGTACTCGCCATCCCCAGCTGTCGAGTGCCTCGGGTTGGAGGGTTCGCGTGAGCAGCGTTCCCAATAGTACCCCCATGAGGACAGCAAGACCTTGTCCAACCATCTGCCAGGAACCATAGAACCCGCGACGGTGTGGCGGGGCGCTTTCAATCAAAAAACTGGTAGCACTTGCAAATTCTCCCCCCGTAGCAAAGCCTTGCAGCATCCGCGCCGTGACGATAATCAGGGGTGCGGCCAACCCGACGGCGGCATAGGTTGGGGCAAACCCGATCAGGGCGATCGCCAAAGTCATCAGCAGAATAATGAGCAGCAAAGCCGACTTTCGCCCATATCGATCAGCATAAATTCCGAGCACGATGCCGCCCACCGGGCGCATGAAGAAACCAACGCCGAATGTTGCGGTGGTCAACAACAGCGACGCATATTGACTATCGGCAGGAAAGAATAACTTGGAAACTATCACCGTTAGGGAGCCGAAGACAACGAAGTCGTACCATTCGAGCGCATTTCCGATCACGGCCGCGGCTACCTGAATTTGCTTTGGTGCCAGCTTACTGACAGTTGGTGACATCGATACCCCCACTTAGGCGTTAGAGCGTGCACAAAAAGCTTAATTTCCAAGAAGGCGCGCCGGCTAACGCTGCCGCTTAATCGACCGGACCTCGGCACGTCCCGCTGGCAGGTTGGAGACGAAATTTACGTCGGCACTCTCGCCTGACAATACTGCAACTTACATCGAGCAATCAGTACTGCGTACTTAACAAGTTAACGTTTGTACTGTGAGGAGGTCAATACAATTCCCAACAACACACGTCTGCGATCTACGATTTTGAAAAGTCTCCCAAATACGTTGTTGGAGAAGTGCGAGCACGCGCGTAGGGGGCTTTACGTCACATTTTAGCGAGGACGCCGCAGTTGTGCTCGGGCTTGGAACCGATAAGCCCGAGGCAGCGCGCCAGATGAGGCGACGACCTAACGGCGGCTTTCTCGACAACCGATCAGCCAACCCGCGGGGCTTGGCCTTCCCCTATACGCCCCGTGGGTTGGTTCCCTTTGAGGCCAGGCCGCCGATAGGCTTGCCCGGCAGAGCGGAGGTTCATTAATGCGGCGGCGCGAGTTCGTTGCCGGACTCGGTGCGGCGGCGTGGCCGCGTCCGACACAACTGCTGCTCTCTGTCAGTCGAGAACCTTGTAGAGCCGCTGATCGTACAAGTTGCCTTGCCCCGTCTGCGCAATGGTCGCGCGGTATTGCTTGGTGTAGGCGGCCGCCTCGTGAGCCTCATAGGCTTTCTCGTTGGCCCAGATGGCGACCACCGAGAAGTGGTTCAAATGCGGGTCCGGCTCCTCGTAAATGTCGTAGCGCAGCGCGCCGGCTTCCTGCTGACTCGGCCCGGCAAGCGCCTTGAACGCGGCCTGCACGGGACCGCCAAATCCGTTAAAGGCGATATCGACATGCTGGATCATGTAGACCGCTCCCGGCGTCGCCGGTTTCGCCACCGTCGTGGCGAAAGCGTCCAGGACATGCTGATTGGGCGGGCTGTTGCGGATTGCTTCGAGAATGAACTCGAAGCGTTTACTATCGGTCGATTTGGTGTGAGCGTCCATTGATTTTTGGTCGCTCCATCCTTCGACAATGGCGAAGCGGTTGGGCCGCGTTGTCTCCTGCAGGACCGTGAATTCGAGGTTGCCTGGTTCGCGGCGGCTCGTATCGCGATATTGCTTTATGAGGCCACCGCCCTGCAGAATCCAGTCGGTCGAAACGTCGAGATAGGTCACAGCATAAACCGCTCCGGCGCCGGCCTGGGCCGCAGCCGGCATGGCGGTGCCGAGCGCAAGACAGCCGGCGACGGCCGGCGCTCCGACTACAAGCATGAAAAGACGTTGCGCCGTCGGCGCATTTGCAATGAGACGCATGAGCCAGGTCCTCCCGTTGTCGTCAGTGATCAGTCGAGAAGCGCGTAAAGGCGATCGTCATAGGGCGAACCGAGCAGCGGTCCTACGATGTCGCGCAAATGCCGGGCATAGGCGGAGCTTTCATAGGCGTTGAAGTCATCGCGGTTCTGCCACGCGGCGTAGAAGATCATATGGTTGCCGAGACCCACGCCTTCCTGCTCGACATCGTAGCGTAGATTGCCTTCGCCTTTGCGCGCGGCGACAGCGGCGTCCTTGACGGCGGCCAGCGTCGGTTGGAGGCCGGGCGGAAACACGTCGAGAAAAAGCATCATGTAGACCGTGCCGGGGCCTGCGCTGCGGGCGGGTCCGATGGTCAGTGGCCGATAAGTGCGCCGGTCAACAGGGGCGCCGGCAAGCGGCCTCAGTCCATCCCGCAGGGCCGCCATATGACCTGTCTTTTCGTTGGCGTCATAGGCCGATCGATTGCTCCAGCTTTCGTGGACCGCGAACCGATTGGGGGAGCCTGCTTCCTGCAGGAGGT
>JASHYD010000046.1 GCA_030043175.1 Xanthobacteraceae bacterium
GAGACGACGCTCGACCGGCTCGTCAGACACAGCCGCAGCGACACTGCGCCGCTTGCCGCCGTTGGGTGCCGGCGTGGCGCGATGATTGCCAGCGCGTCTCCAGCAAGACACCGCGGGTGCGGATCGAGATGCGCCAACTCAAGCAGTGGTATCGCACGCTCGACCCGTTGCTGGCGCACAAATCGGACATCGAGCACGCGCTTTATCTGACGCAGCGCGACCTTTTCTCATTACAAGTCGATCGGCCAGCCATCGACCATGACGAGGCCGACCAGCACCTGCGGATTGCGCGGCTTGCGAGGTGCTCGATAACCTCGAGCAACGCTTCGGGCTCAAGCGCGTGGTGTTCGTCGGCGATCGCGGCATGGTGACGAGCCACAACCTTGCTCTGGTGCGCGAACATGGCCACGGCTATATCGTCGGCCGCAATCGCCGCCGCAGCGGCGAGGTGTTCGACTAAATCCAAAGCGCAACCGGTCCATGGATCGAATGTCCGGCCGGCATCGTGGCGCGCGAGAAGGCAAGGCCGACAAAGACCTTCGTCCAAGAGGTCTCGGCCAAGGAGCCGGGCGTGCACGTCTTCATTGTCCACTCCGAGAAACGGGCAGCCTGCGAGAGCCGCCAACGCACCTTGGCCATGGAGCACGTGCGTGTGCGGCTTGAGAAGCTTGAGCAACGCGTCGCCAACGGCCGCCTCAAAGTGCCGGAGAAAGATCGGCGCCGCCGCCGCCCGCATCCTCGCGCGCAATCACGGCCATCGCTATTACGGTTGGACTTATGAGGATGGCGTGTTTCGCTTCTTCGAGCTTCACTTCACCCGCGAGCGAGCTTACGAGGGCAAGTACGTCATCCAGACTGAGAAGCAAAACCTGTCCGCGGTCGACGCCGTTATCCGATCGCCGGAATAGCTTGGTCCGGCCTGCCTTACAGCAATAGGGCGCCCCGTCGGCGTCGGAGGGATGCTTCGACAGCCATCCTTGGGGTCACGCCTTGGTCTTATGGAGCTCGGCGGCCGCTTGCTCAAGGGTGAAGTAGGGGGCGGTCATAGGGTTCGAGAAATCCGCTTATGCGTGTTATGCGGCCGGTCCGCCGAGGCTTGGTTCCGAATCTGTTTTCGGCGGCTGCACAAGGCGCGATCAGTACGAAGGAACGCCTGCAGTATGTGCGGTATCAATGCTCCGGTTTCGACAGGTTCGTAGAGTCTGCTGTGCTCGACCGCATGGGCATCGCTCGGCCCAGCGCTACGACTGGAAGACCTTTGGCGCCTGCGGGAGCTCTACCCGCAGGAGCTTCGCCGGGCGTCGTACGCCATCGGGCGGCGGTGAGGCGGTGCCGCCATCAGAAATGAAATAGGCAACCTTGCCATGCTCTCCCGAGAGCCTGCTCCATGCGCCGCTGGATGGGCCAATGAGTTCTTCGGTGAAGGGGTCTCCCGCTACGACATGGCGTTCGCTGTTCCTGGCTGGATCGAGTGAGATGCAATCGATCGTGTTCTCCCGGTGTGTTGTCACGTAAGCGACACCGGCGTCCTCGTCGATGCAAAAATCGTCTGCCATGCGCCCCGCTGAGACATGCTCCGGCTCATCGCTTGCATCCAGCGTCTCAGGATTGACCCGTACACGCATGAACAACTTCTTGGCTGTCGCCGTGTAATAGATGCAGCCAAGCTTCGTTGCGTACTGAATGCCGTTGATGCCAGGTTGTTCGGGCTTCATTGCCCCCGGATAGTACCTCATGCTTTCATGCTGCAGCCAAACGCGCGCTAGCGGAGGTGAACCATCGCTCGGGAGATCGACTCTCCAAATCAAACCGGCAATCGAGTCGGCGATGAGAATCGTTCGGGGGCCGATCAGGCAGCTGCCATTGAGACCACCAGCTCGATCGGGGAAATCCAAGACCTTCTGTGCCTGGATAGGGTTACCAACAGTCCAGTTGTGCAGATCGATGCGGTGAAGGCTGGATTTGTGATCGGTGTAGAGGTTCGACGTGCACAGATAAAAAACATCGGGCTCCACCTCGAGGAGGCTCAGCGTGAGTTGGTCGAACGTGTAGAGGAGAACTGGTTCGGCCGGCTCCACGCCGCGCGGTGGGACATACCAAAGTTGTTTGTGGTTGAGAGCTGTGATGAGCACCGAATTGTCGGCGCGCACTGCCAGATTCTCGAGAAAATGCCCCGGCGAAAACTCCGCGATCGTAGTCAGTTTGGCCTTCGGCAAGACGTGGTTAGACATTTTCTTCCCCGAATCGAAAAAGTCGCAACGTTAATGGCCAGACGAGCGGGCCGGGCGCGCAGCGTGCGCCGGCGTCTCGGGCGAGGTGATATCCACCGATCCCTTCGGGACGAAGGCTTGCTTGGCTGCCGCGAACAAGTCGGCATCGATCCGGCGCAATGCTCTCAGGTGTGTCGCGTATTGTTGAGCGATCTGTTCGGCATCGCGCAAGTCCTCGCAGAGCTCGCCCGCGACGAGATTGGCTATCGCGCGTTCGGGCTGGCCTACCTTCCGCGCCACGGCGGCGTGGGCGTAAAAGCTCGTATTCCGCCTTCCAGACCGCCCCGACGGCAAGGATGATCACGACCCTGTCCCACCCGCGCGTCGACCGAAGTTTAGGGTTGGGCCCGGAACGGGTCCGCGCATTTTTTTGTGAATTCATACGCGTACGCGTCCCTCATCTCAGAGGGCATTCGTTCGACCGGAATTTGTTCATACCGGCCGAACGCGCCGAGGTCGCATCGTTTGGACACTTCGCGAATCTCGCGCAAATCCCGAGCAAAATCATTCATCGGGCGGTCCTATAATCGAGGGACCGCAACGCCGCTTTACGTGTAAATCGTTCTGTCGACCTTGAGTTCAGGGACGAATCGCCACGTCCAAGTCGGGGTAGGTCGACACTCAATCGGCGGACCGGCTCAGGCTTGTTTTTCGCCCAACGAAGCCCCTTGACGAATACGGTTCGCCTATGGTGAAGGGTTGACGACTAGCAAAACCATTCTGATATCGTTTCTGATTGCCGATCTCGACAAGCTTTCGAATATCCGGTGCCTCACGGGAGATTCCGCGACCAGCATCGATGTGAAGCCGCCTCACGCGCGGTCATCGAAACGGGCCTGCCTGGCGGAAGATCTCGTAGCCACAAGTTCGGCAGCCCGGCGCGAGGACCGTGGTTTGCTCGCCGACGACGCGGAGGCACCTACTCTGAGCGCATTGATGGCGGCGATCGCAGGCCGTGGCGCGCTTGGGAATGCGGTTGGAATATATCGTGCTCCCACTTGTGTCGATTCGGGAGCGAAGCCGCCCGTGATCCGGGCAGGCTTGCAAGCGATTGGCGCCCAGAAGGCGTTCCCGACCGGCAGGTGGTACCGTTGCCAGGTGCCGGTGGCTGCACCTGGAGCGCCGGCGACAATGGTGGCAATAGACGATGTCAACACGAAGCCCTTCGAATCCGAGGGCGACGCCGGACCCGTAAGCCAATCCGTGTTCGGATCCGCGCCGATGAAAAGAAGCAGCTCCGTCGGCTTACGGCAAGCGGGCCTTTAGGCGCGCCGAGCCTGAGCTGACTACCAAATAAACGATGGCTTTAAGCGGAACAACGCAGCACCGGGCCGCGTTATCTGCAATCCCCGATGCCGTCACTCGCTCGCGCAACTGAATTTTCCTTGCCCGCGCCTTTCGAGGGGCGGACGCGCGTGCCTGGTCAGACGGCGCAAGTCGGCCGCTGGAGACGAGCGTGCCTGGCGTGTTTGCGACCAACGCCGCTCCGGCTCCGTCAAGCGCGTTGCCGCGGCAGCCGTGAAGGCGCCAGGTCGTGGGAAGGCTCCATGCTTTCCTGGTTAACGCGGAGCGACCGCCGTCTATTTCACGGGGCTCGGACCAGCTCAATGCTTGACGCGCTCCCGCGCAAGGCCCATTCAAACGTCAGCGGCTTCAATTTGAGGAGCGCGAGTTGGTGACGGTTCGATGCAGATCACCTGTCTCGATTTCGGGCAGCGCCGAAATCGCTGCTTCAAGACCGTGGATTCGGTCGTAGAGACCCGTCGTGCGAACTTCAGTGTTATCTGAGCGCACCGACGGAGGTGACCTGGATGGGATATCTACCAATTCCGACAATCGACCGAGGGAACCATGTCGGCTGAATGCAGTCACGAAAAAGGGATCCGCGACGTGACGCCAAGTGCTCGCGGCTGCGAGGAGTGCTTGAGGACCGGCGCGAAGTGGGTGCACTTGCGGTTATGCCGGACGTGCGGCCACGTCGGCTGTTGTGATGACTCGCCGAATCGCCACGCGACCAAACATTTCCATGCGACCGGACACCCAGTCATGGAAGGCTACGATCCGCCAGAAGGATGGGGATGGTGCTATATCGACGAAGTTTTTCTCGACCTGTCCGATCGCGCAACGCCTCAGCTCGGTCCAATTCCACGCTATTATTAATGCTATGCCAAGCACGCACAACCGCGAGGACTTGCAGATGACCCACATAACTTACGAAATCGTTGAGCAGATGGAGGTTGGGCTCACCGCGTTCACGGAGTCGTCTCGGAAACTTTTCCAAGCCACGATGCCGCACGCAGAGCTGCCGAGCACGCCGCTGCGGAACACGCATCCCAGGAAATACGACCGGCATTTCATACGAGGACGAGGACAGCCGCTGGCACGATGAGCTTTAGCCACGATCGGCCAATTACCGACGTCAAGGGTTGAGGCCGAGTACTGCGTTGCAGCTCGCAGATAGAGCTCACTGCCGCCTGGGAGCTGCGATAATCGAATCCAGGCGCGCTGCGCCAATGATGCGCTTGGTTTCTTTGGCGACCCGCGCAACCGGCCTCTTCTGCAACATTAATTCTCATTAAGGGACAAGGCCTCGTCCATCGCATTGATTTTTCGGCGGGTTCCCGATGTGCTGAATGTGGGTGCGTGCACTTTAAAAGGATTTATTCGCGGATTTACCTATCGAGGCGGAAGCTCACCGGACGAGAGGCAACCGAAATCAATAGGAGGCCATAAAATGCCAATCGCGCATCTTGACGTACCCTGAAGGGATTGAGATCGAGGAGAAGTCACTTAGTTCCACTCTTAGGGGACTTACTGCCGAACAATCAGTCTACAAGGCCTGCAAGATCCGTTTCCGCCCGATTCTGATGACGACGATGTGCGCTATGCTCGGGGGCGTCCCGCTCATGATTGGCACGGGCACGGGCACGGGCTCGGAACTGCGCCAGCCATTGGGCGATGGTCGGAGGGTTAATCGTGTCGCAATTGTTGACGCTATTCACTACCCCTGTAATCTACATCTATCTTGAGACGTTGATAGGATGGGTGAGGTCAAAGCGCCGGAGTGTCGAGGTTCCAGCGCTCCTGTACTCACCCAAAACAGCTGTCGGTCGCCTGCGAATCGGTCGATAATCCAGCGCCATCCCAGTCGATATCGAGCTCGTGATCGACGTGTCCTATTCGATGGATCCGGAAGAGCAGGCGTCACCGCGGGAAGGTTACATCCTGGGGTTGACTTCGCGCGAATTTCTCCAGGTGCTGAGCAACGGCAACCACGGCCGCATCGCCATCACGTATTTCGAATGGGCCGGCCTATATGACCAGAAAATCATTCTGCCATGCCGGCTGATCGATGGCCCTGAATCGGCCGAAGCGGGGCCAATCAGATCAAACGCACCACCTATCGGCGCGCGCCGTGGACCTCGATTTTCGGGGCTTTGCAATTTGCCAAGCCGTTCGACTCGAGCGGCTATGGCGGGCTGCGCCGCGTTATCGACGTTTCTGGTGACGGCTCTCTAATAATAGGGGGCCGCCGGTCACCATCATGCGCTATGACGTCCTGGCGGCGGGCATCACCATCAACGGGCTGCCAACCATGCTGAGCCGGGGCTACGCCACCGATCCCGCCGTTCCGAACCTTGATGTCTATTACGCAGACTGCGTGATCGGTGGGCCTGGATCTTTCGTCATTGCGATCAGAGGAGCGCGAACAGTTTGAAGGCTGCCCTCAAATGTTCGATCAACGCCAGAACCCTCCTTGAAAGGTGCTAGCGCATCTCGCCTTAGTATTGACCCGTGGCTGCCTCCTTCTCCGCCGACCAGAGGGGGCCGCAGCCGGCTCTTCTGTTTGATGGAGCGACTTACTTTCCATTGTTGAAGATCGCTCGATCCCAAAATGGCTCGTCGCCGAACCGTTCAACCATGAGATCGATGAACACTCGCACCTTCGCCGATAGATTTCTCGTCGAAGGGTAGACCGCGTAGAGCCCGATTGTCTCGCGGGTATACGCCGTGAGGCAGGTTTCGAGCCTGCCCTCCTCCACGGCGCGGTGGATGATGAATGTGGGCAGAAACGCAACGCCGCAGCCTGCGGCCGCCATTTCCCTCAACACATCTCCGTTGTTGCAGGTAAAATCCGAGAAGACCAGTACTGGATCGCAGCCGCTGAATTGCCAGGCCTGCCGCGGTTCGACGTATGAGTACAACAGCGCCTTGTGACCCTTGAGGTCGGCAGGGACCTTCGGCTTTCCATGCTTGCGGAAATAGTCCGGACTGCCGCAGACGGCGTGCCGGATCGGCGCCAACTTGCGGGCTACCAGAGAAGAATCCTTCATACGGCTTATTCTCACCGCGACATCGAACCCTTCTCTGACCAAATCAGTGTGTCGGTCGAGAAATTCCATCTGCACCGAAAGCCTGGGATAACGCGCGGACATCTCGCCCAGAACTAGCGACATGCAGTTTATGCCGAAGGAGACCGGAGCCGTCACGCGCAGCTTGCCGAACGGATTGCTTCGCCCGATTGAAGCGAGGTCCTCGGCCTCCTCCAGATCCACCAACAACCGCATTCCGCGATCGTAGAAATCAGCCCCGGCCTCCGTGAGACTGACCTCCCTCGTCGTGCGATGAAGGAGACGCGTGCCGAGCCTGTCCTCCAGGTCGCTTACGCGTCGGCTGATCGCCGACTTTGCCACGCCGAGCCGCTCTGCGGCGCCGGCGAAGCTTTTCGCCTGAACGACGGTGATGAACGTGTGGATGTCTTCAAAGCGATCGGTCATTGGCGCCCAGTGCAGCACAAAGCGTCTCGGAATCGAGAACGCTGCAACCGATGCATCTGGATAGCACTCGCCGGCGGGCGAGGTCCATCAGCGCAGTGAGTGTAGGACGTTCGATCATTTATGGGCGCGGCCGTTCAACACGAGCCGGCCCGCTTCGTTCACTGTTCATTGTAGGAGAACTGTCTGTTGCTCACTGCGGTCGTTGTCTCCAAGCCCTTCCTACCCACGTTTTTGTGAGTCAGGCGCAGTGCAGCCGGATGATAGGAGGAGCCGATGAGCGCACCATTACCAAGCGGAATCTCGTCTGGAAAGAAGTTGATCGGTACGACATTGTTGGCCACGGCCGTTCTTCTTTCTTCTGTTTTTCCGACACGTCCTGCGGCTTGGAACGCGATGGAAATTACCCTAACCCCTCTTAAGCTCGCCGAGGGGGTCTATGTGCTCGTATCGAGCACTGCGGACACCAACAATCCTGCGGGAATACCGGAAGCCACCACAGGTGGGATCATCGTCGGCGAGAAGGGCGTCCTGGTGGTTGAAACGATGGTCAACGCCAAGCTTACCAATCAAGTCTTGAACCAAATTTCCGGGCTGACCGACAAGCCGATCCGGTACGTGGTCAACACCGTCTATCACGGAGATCACTACTACGGAAATTATCTATTTCCGAGCAGTGCGACCATCATCATGCGTTCCGAAACGAAGCGCCACATCGACCAGGGGTTCGAAGAAGACCGGCAGTTCATGATCAGCTTCATGGGCGCGGACGTTGGAATCCAAGACGTCAAGCCTCGCGCCGGCGATATCATGGTTGATCATGACACGACCATCGATCTGGGAGGACGCACGGTCGAGCTCAAGGTCTTCGGGCAAGGCCAGACAAAGGGCGATCTGTTCGTTTGGCTTCCGAAGGAGAAGATATTCTTCAGCAGTAACGCAATTCAAGCGGAGAAGCCCGCTATCCCCTGGCTGCTCGAAGGCAATCACGATGTTGCCCTGGAGACGATGCGGAAGATGAAGGCGTTCCTGCCAGCCGACACCGTCATCGTGCCGGGTCACGGTCGGCCCACCACGATCGGGGCCTCGTTGGACTACTACATCGCTTACCTCGAAACGTTGGACCGGGAGGTGCGGGCAGCCGTAGCCAAAGGTTTGACCTTGGAGGAGACCAGCAAGGTCGCCACAGCTGAGGCGTTCTCGGGCTACAAGCTTTACCCGTTGGTCCACGAGCAGACGAACGTCCCGCACGCCTATCGGCGGATAAAGGGGCTGGAATGATGGGCCCGAATCCTCCCGTGCTCCGAAAATCGCAAATAAAAGACAGGACACGCGTGGAGTCAAATATGGTCCGCAGCCGTCGTTCCTTCATTGCCGGCCTGGTTGGCGCCAGCCTCAGCATCTCCCCCCGATCCGCCCGATCCCAGACCTTCGTGGCGCGACAGTATCATCCGCAGCCGGCGGGTAGTCATCTTCATGTCTATCTGACCAAGCTGTGGGACGCGGTGCGGACGGAAACGGGCGGTCAGCTCGACGTCACCGTATACCCACAAAACAACGGCGCCGTCATCGCCGATCCGGAGATCCTCAAACAGTTGCAGTCCGGCGGGCTCGGGTTCTTCGTGCTCAACGGAAACATTTTGAGCCAGGCGCATCCATCGGCTGACATCCAGGGCATTCCCTTCGCGTTCACGTCGAGCGAACAGGTGACGTCCCTCGCTGACGGGGCACTTGGGGACCTTATGCGCGATGGATTAGCGAGTGCCGGAGTCTATCTCATGCCGTTCGGCTGCATGGAAAACGGTTTCAAGCACATTAC
>JASHYD010000528.1 GCA_030043175.1 Xanthobacteraceae bacterium
TTCATCACGTCGATCGAGATGCCGTCGATGACGGTTGTGACACCGAAATTCTTTCGCACGTCACGCATGCGGATCAGCGGCAGCTCAGCGGGCCGAGGTTGGGCCATTACGACACCGGGAAACGCCGTTCCAGCGCGACCGTCGCACGCGCGATCGGATAGCAGTAAATGAAAAACCATGTCAGCAGGTAGAGATACATTGGCACCAGCAATTCGGCGCGACCCTCGGAAGACAAAGCGTCGCCGGTTAGCGTCATTGCCTCGCTGACACCGACGATAGAGGTGAGCGGGGTCGCCACCACCAGGATGGCATAAAGATTCAGCCACGGCGGCGTCATCCGCTTTATGCATTGCGGTAAGATGACAAGCCATAGAGTCTGCAGGCGTGTAAAGGCAAGTGCTTCGGATGCCTCCCATTGGCCGGCCGGGATCGACCGTACGGCGCCACGCACGAGTTCCCCAACGTTGGCCATGACCGGCAGTGCGAGTCCGACAGTCGATTTGGCCCAGCCCGGCAGCGGCACGACGACTCCGCCAATGCGCAACTCGAATGGCATCAGCAGAATGCAATAGAATAGCAGCACGAGCCATGGCGCATTGCGGAAGAACTGAGTGATGAGCCACGAAGTCGCCCTCACCGGTTGCGTAGGCGAAATAAGCCCCAGGCCGAGCGCCAGCCCGAGCACTGTGCCGATCGTCATCGCCAGAAAGCTCATGGTGATGTTGAGAGCGAAGCCCTTTGCCAGCAGCGGCGTCCACTTGACAAGGGTGGCAAGGATCGACGGCTCGCCAGGGCCTGCCTGCGCTTCGCCGATGCACACCGACAGCGCGAGGACCAAGATCAGAAACATGCCGTTCCTGGCTGCGAAGGGCGCGTGCGGCAATGCGGCGCCAGTTGATTGCAGCCGGAACGGCTTGAGGACAGGAAGATGAGCGCCGCCTGTTGCGGTCACTGCACATGGTCGCGGATGGGTTTTATCCGGTTGCATTCCGTTTCCCACAATTGTCCTGAATTCATGCTAACCGCTGCGGAATCACCGTTTTTAACAGCGTCCCTTTCCGTCCAATTCCCGGCAACGTACAAGGAGGTGTTTACCCTGTGTTGACGGGAGGACGCCAATGCCAACCATGAAGCTCACTCCCGGCTTCTGTCATAATCCCGCACCGCCTCGAGCGACCGCCGATCGAGTCATCTACTGGGACACTTGACAAGATTGCCGAAGGATATGCGTGGCGATCGAAAATCCATATGGATTTTCTTTGCCCGGGCGGGCTTGCCACGCGCGCTACGGGGTCTTGACCACGTGGCGATCGATGATGATCGCCGGCCAATTAACTCGCTGCGAAGCTGCTGCCAGATTTCGGTCGCCTCGGCCATCCCGCGCGCATAACCGGCCGCCTCCGCACTGGCGAGAAGCTGCGGGTCGACTTCCTTCGGCGCCGCCGCCAGCTACCCCTTCAGCAATGTAATCTGCGCCTTCAGCACCACCGGATCGTGGCCTTGGCCTCTTCCATCACGGCTGCAAGCTTCGTCTTGACCTCCTCAAGATCGACGGCGGCCCAACCCTTGAGCCTTCCAGCCGTCCCGCTAGTCGGCGCCGCAAACGAGTCGTAGGTCGCAAACCCGGAAAGGCGTCATCACCGGTCGAGGAAACGGCCCGATGGCGCGGGATTGGTGCGTCACAAATTTTAGAAAGGCAATTCCGTACCTTTCCGCCTCATCCGCGGGGCCATGACGGCGCATTTTGAAGTCACACATAAGGTTTGAGTACTTCGCTGAATTTCTAGGTGGCGCGACGTAGCCGCCACTACACCCTCGAATAATGGGCTCGCGGGGCCGCCGAGCCATCATTTGGACCTGTGCGACGCTTTAAAGTTCTGCGGGAATGTGATTTGCATCACGTTCTACTTTTCCTTGTTGCTGTTAGATGGGTCGGGGTGGCGGCAAGTTGGGTGACCGCGACTCCTACGACCCATTAAAGATCCCTCTGCGCTGGAGATACGCATGCGAAAATCCTGGAATCAATTGCCGTTCACGCTTGCTGCCGCCATGGCGGGTGCAACGCTGTTATCCTCTCCGCCGGCCTTCGCCGCAAAGTACCAGTGCTTCAAGACGGAGATCTGGAACGACACAGTGAGGGATCCGAAGTCCAACAAGATAACAACGCAGCAAGCGAGGGCGGGTGACGGCAGGGTTTATTGCACTTGCAGGGATTTTCCTGGCCATAATGCTGGCTATATTAAACAAATGCTGGAAAGCTTGACTAAAGCTCACCGAACAGGGAACCCAGGCCAGAGCGTCAGAATGGTGTCAGGTTCGGACACGATAAAGGAATCCAAGCCCGACGGTTGCGAAGACCCCCGATGATGCCAGCGGCGCCCGTGACATGGCCGGGCTCGTCCCCGACTTGATGGGCTGCTACGATGTCGCTTCGCTGCTGCGCCGCACGTTTGCGCTGCGGTGATCAAGGGCGTGTAATTAAAAAATGGCAGGGCTTGTCATGGTCATTTCGTTGGCCGCTGCCCTGCCTCCTGGATCACCTTCCTCCGACAGGGGAGGGCAGTTGTTAGGATGTGCCCGTCATCACTACTTTCTTGCTCGACGAAGCGTTCTGCCTTTCCGCAACGTGGCCTTTGCCGTGACCGATCGGCGGGATCGCTTCTATCGGCGACTTGAGCTTGGCAACGCCCGCCCGTGAAGTCCCGTTTGTGGTACAGCACGGCATGCGCGTGAAAACTTAGACAATGATGCCCGGTGGTTGAAAAATGAGAGTGCCCCTCGGACGGTAGAAAGCAACCTCTACGGGAGCGCAGCGTCTCGATCAGGTTCGCAAAGCCGACGCAGGCCCCGGAGCGTCTGGCGTTTCTGGGCGGATAAGGGCCGTCTTCGGATGTGGCGGCTTAGGCTGCCCCGGTCGTGCCTTGTTGGCGCCCTGCTGACTGGAGCCTAAATTGTAGATATAACCATTAAATATCAAATGATTATCTGATTGTTGCGGTCACTGCACATAGCCGGGCACACGCATTGCCCGCTCCCAACGACCCATGACATAGACCACAATGCCGACCAGCATGACGTAGACGACCAGCAGCACATTCATCATCTCCGGCACGTTGAGCTCGTCCGACCAGATCTGGTTGGCGACGTAAAGCATTTCCGGCACCGCAATGGCGTAGGCAATGGTAGTGGTCTTCACCAAGTTGACGAGATTATTGTTTAATGCGGGCAGGCTGATGCGTAAGGCGAGCGGCAGAATCACGTAAATATAGGCGCCGACGCGGCTGTAGCCAAGCGCCTCAGCGGCGTCGGAGGTCTCTTTCGGCACCGCTTCGATGCCGGCGCGAAAAATCTCGACGTTGAATGCGCCGGCATAAAGTGAAAGGCAGATCGCGGCCCACGTGAAGTTCGACACGAGCGGGACCGCGAGTCCCATCTCGTTTGTTACGCGCAGATACGATCCAAGCGCGAAATAGAAGAAGTAGAGCTGGATCAGCGGCGGGGTGTTGCGGAAGAACTGGATATATGCCGCCATCGTCGCCCGAATAAGGGTCAGGCGCGATCTCTGTACAAAGGCGCCCATCGCCCCAATTGCGACGCTGGCCACGATGCAGAGCGCCATCAGCCTCAGCGAGGTCAGAAAGCCATTGATGAAGCGCGCGCGGTCGAACGCGTCATAGAAAATGGTGAGCTTGATCCCCGTAGAGGCATAGAGCTCACGGAACCAGTCCCACAACGGCGTGAGTTCCATCGCTCAGGGCGTCTGTTCTCGCGCCTTCTTAAGGAAGGCCGAGGGCTGGATGGCCCACTTCTTTTCAGTCTCAATCAGCTTGCCGCTGCGGTGCCAGTCCACGATGGTCTTGGCGATGAACTTTCCCCAGGCTCCGTCGCGCTCCTCAAGCTTGACGGCGGCGCCCCATGGCTCGGTCAGGATTGTCTCCAACGGCATTTCGAAGGATGCCCATTTGGGATCGGCGAGACGTTCCTGGAAGGCCGTGTCATCATAGAGCCAGCCGATGCAATTGCCCTGCTGCAGCGCGGTCTCGGCTTCGTTCTGTCCGCGGAAGGCAACGAT
>JASHYD010000529.1 GCA_030043175.1 Xanthobacteraceae bacterium
CTCCGGCCCCGCCCGACCGCATGGTATCGGTGCGCACGTCGGCCTCCTTGATGTCGATCACGATCCGGTCGTCGATCACCGGGTAGATCGTGATGCTGGCAAAGGAGGTGTGGCGACGCGCATTGGAGTCGAACGGCGAGATGCGCACCAGCCGGTGCACGCCGTCCTCGCTCTTGAGCCAGCCATAGGCATTGCGCCCCTTCACCTGGATGGTGGCCGATTTGATGCCCGCTTCTTCGCCGGCCGTCTCCTCGAGATATTCGATCTTGTAGCCGTGCTGCTCGGCCCAGCGCGCGTACATGCGCAGCAGCATGTTGGCCCAGTCCTGGCTCTCGGTGCCGCCGGCGCCGGCATGGACCTCCAGGAAGCTGTCGAAGCTGTCGGCCTCTCCGGACAGGAGCGCCTCGAGTTCGCGCCGCGCCACCTCTGTCTTGAGCCGCTTGAGCACGGCCTCAGCGTCGGTCACAACGGCCGCATCGTCCTCGGCCTCGCCGAGCTCGATCATGCCGACGTTATCCTCAATCTCGCGCTCGATGCGGCCAAGCGCCGACAGCTGGTCCTCCAGCGACGTGCGCTCCTGCATCAGCCGGCTGGCGCGCTGGGGATCGTTCCAAAGATTGGGATCTTCGGCGAGGTGGTTGAGCTCGGCGAGGCGGGCGCGCGCCTTGTCGAAGTCAAAGATGCCTCCTCAGCAGCCCCAGCGACTGCTTGATTTCATCCACAATGGTCGCAATTTCCGTGCGCATGACTTTACCGGTTCCGAGAAGAGCGATTGCCTGAACATGTAGCGACCCGGTTCGCATTGCGCAACCGTGGTCCTTGTGGGGCCTGAATGTTCGTGCGCCTCAACGACCGGCCTTGATATCATTCCGGCTTGATGTTGGCGGCGCGGATCACCCCAGCCCACTTTTCGGTTTCTTCAGCCATCAGCTTGCCGAAGTCGGCGGGCGAGCCGGGAAGCACGGTGCCGCCAAGCTCGGTGAGCCGCGCCTTCAGCCTGGCGTCGGCCAGACCTGCGTTGACCTCCCGATTGAGCCGGTCGACGATGTCGGCCGGCGTGGCCGCGGGGGCGCCGAGGCCAAACACCGAACTCGCCTCGTAGCCGGGAACAAACTCTCCCACGGTCGGGATGTCCGGTAACCCCTCCCAGCGCGTTGCCGTCGTGACCGCGAGCGCACGCAACTTGCCCGCTCTGATCTGCTCGATTGTCCGCGAAGTGGTGCCGAACAGGACCTGGACTTGCCCGCCGAGCAGGTCGGTCATCACTGGGCCGCCGCCACGATAGGGTACGTGCACCATGTCGATTCCAGCGGCGATCTTGAAGAACTCTCCGGCGACGTGAGGACCGGTCCCGGTGCCAGGGGAAGCCATGTTAATTCGGCCGGGGTTGGCTTTGGCGTAAGCGATGAGCTGCGCAACCGTAGCGGCCGGAACCGATGGATGGACCACCAGGACATAGGGAAGGCGGAGGATGCCGGCGACCGGTGCGATGTCACGCAGAAAAACGAAGTTAAGCTTGTCGTAAAGCGTTGCGTTGATCGCAGCCGTTGAATCGATGAGAAGTAGCGTATAGCCGTCTGGCGGCGCGCGGACGACGGCTTCAGTGCCGATATTGTTGCTGCCGCCCGGACGGTTTTCGACGATGAACTGACCGAGTTGCTGCGCGAGCCAGGGCGCCATCAGTCGCGCGACGATGTCGTTCGCACCGCCAGGAGCAGCAGCGACGACGATGCGCACCGGCCGGGTCGGATAGGCTTGCGCCCAAGCGAGGCCCGGGGCGGCCGCCAGCGCAGCAGTGCCCACACGCAAAAATCGACGGCGGGAAAGTTTCATTGCGATGCCCTTCTCCAGTCGTTGGCGAGAGGCGCCGCGACCGTTGTGCAGCAGGCAATCGCTAATACAACCCGCCGCGGCGCACGGCGCTGTCTGCCTCGGGACTGACGCCGACGGTCTCGGCGCCGCCCATGGCGGGGAGCGCATCGTTTTCGGGCGGCGCCGTTCCGGGCTTGAAGGCTTCCAAGATGACACCCGTGGACCCGGGCCCGGCGCGCTGGCCAGTCTTGACGTCGACGCGGATCAGCTTGATGCCGGGCGGCACGCGAAACGGCATCGCCGGCTTGTCGGCAAGCGCCGCTTTGAAGAAATCCCGGGCGATCGGCGCCGACAGGTGGCCGCCGGTCGCGTCGCGGCCGAGATGGCGTGGCTTGTCGTAACCCATGTAGACGCCGACCACGAGATCGGGCGTGAAGCCGATGAACCACGCGTCCTTTTCGTCATTGGTGGTGCCGGTCTTTCCGGCAATCGGCCGCTTGAGCTCGCTTAACACGGTGGCGGTGCCGCGCTGTATCACACCCTCCATGATCGAGGTGATCTGATAAGTGGTCAACGGATCGAGCACCTGCTCGCGCCGGTCGATCAGGGCGGGCTCGGGCTGGTTCTCCCATTTCTTGGCATCGCAAGCGCGGCATTCGCGCTGATCGTGCTTGTAGATGGTGCGGCCATAGCGATCCTGGATCCGGTCAATCAAGGTTGCGGTTACCCGCCGGCCGCCATTGGCGATCATCGCATAAGCGGTGACCATCCGTAGCACCGTGGTTTCTCCTGCGCCCAGCGAGTAGGACAGGTAGTTCGGCAGGCTGTCGTAGATGCCGAATCGCTTAGCGTACTCGGCGATCAGCGGCATGCCGATATCCTGCGCCAGACGCACCGTCATGAGATTGCGTGATTTCTCGATGCCGAAACGCAACGTGGAGGGACCGGCATATTTTTCCTTGGCATAATTCTCCGGCCGCCAGATGCCGGCGCCGGGGCCCTGGTCGATCTCGATCGGTGCATCAAGCACAATCGAGGACGGCGTATAGCCGTTGTCGAGAGCTGCTGAATAAACGAACGGCTTGAACGAGGAGCCGGGCTGGCGCATCGCCTGGGTAGCGCGATCGAACTGGCTCTGATCGAACGAGAAGCCGCCGACGAGCGCCAGCACGCGTCCGGTCAACGGATCCATGACCACCATGCCGCCGGAGACCTCGGGGACTTGGCGAAGCTTGTATTGACCGGTGTCCTTGCCCATCGGCTCGACATAAATAACGTCGCCGGGCGACAGCACCTGGCTCACCTTCAAGGGATTCCTTGCGGTCGAGGCCCGCGCCCACTTGGCGCCTTCGAGTGGAATGGTGCCGATCAGGCGCTCGCGCCCCACGGCGCCGCCGGGCTCGCGTGCAGGCTGGAAGCCGATGCGCGCCGATTGTTCGTTGGACGCCAGCACGACCGCGAGACGCCACGGCGCCACATCGTTGAACGCGCGCACGTCCGCAAGCTTCACGCCCCAGTCACCGCTGATATCGATCTTCTGGACGGCGCCGCGAAAGCTCTGCCCTTCATCGTAGTGGATGAGCCCGTCGGTGAGCGACTTGTGGGCGATCACCTGCATCTTGGGATCGAGCGTGGTGCGCACCGACAGGCCGCCCTCGTAGAGGCCCTTCTCGCCATATTTTTCGTAGATTTCGCGGCGCACATCTTCGGCGAAGAAATCAGCCGCAATGATGTGCGATCCAGCCGCGCGGCGCTGGGCGATGGCGAGCGGCTCCTTCTTTGCCTGCTCGCCCGCTTGAGCCGTCACATAGCCGTTCTCGACCATGCGGTCGATGACGTAATTGCGCCGCTCGATGGCGCGTTCGCGCTGGCGGAAGGGGTGCAGCACGCCCGGCGCCTTGGGCAAGGCGGCGAGATAGGCAGCCTCCGCGAGGGTCAACTCGTGAACCGACTTGTCGTAATACAAAAGCGCCGCCGCCGCAACGCCGTAAGCGCCGAAGCCCAGATAGATTTCGTTAAGGTAGAGCTCTAAAATTTTATCCTTGGTGTAGGCGCGCTCGATCTTGAGCGCCAACAGCGCCTCTTTGATCTTGCGCGCAAACGATAACTCATTGGTTAACAGGAAGTTCTTGGCGACCTGCTGGGTGATTGTGGAGGCGCCTTGCGGTCTGCGGTTGGTTCCGAGGTTCTGCATGTAAAGCAGCCCGGCGCGGGCGATGCCGCTGAAATCAAGGCCGCTATGCTCGTAGAAATTCTTGTCCTCGGCAGAAATGAAGGCGTTGACGACGAGCTTCGGCACCGCCTGAATCGGAAGGTAGAGCCGGCGTTCCTTCGCGTATTCGGCAAGCAGCTCGCCGTCCGCCGCGTGCACGCGGGTCATCACCGGCGGCTCATAGTCCTGAAGCTGCGAATAGTCCGGCAAGTCCCTGGAGAAATGATAGAGCAAGCCGGCCACGGCTGCGACCGCAACCAGAAATACAAGCGAGCCCGCCGCGAACAGGAAGCCGAGAAATCTGATCCAAAATCGCATCATCGGCCTTTTTCGAATGACCCGCACGAACTCTACAAAGTCGGCTGCTGGCGCACAATGCCAAGTTCAACCTTCAAACATCTTTTCAAGGCCAGGCCTTGAGACCCCGATAGAAAAGCGCCGGCGCTGGCTGAGCGTCCACGTTGCTCGGATTTATGATCAAACTTGGGCAACACCGGCGCCGCGAGGCGACCGGCATCCGCAAGCGCTGCTTAGCGCACCGTTATCGGGGCATTACGACCGGCCGCAGGCGGCTTGCCTGCATTGCGAGAGCAGGGCGGCCGCCAAAGGCAACCCCTGCACGGTTGCGGGTCGCTCCAGTGGCGCACGCGTTGATGCGAACTGCTTGCATTTTCAGCCAAAAAACAGCGCGATCGTCAATCTCCAAATGGTTCCGAAAGCGCGGGCTTCTGCGGGACTAAAAATCCGGCCCGGTTGGTCGCGTCGCCGTCGCGCAGCAGCAGTCGTTTCGGCCGCAGCGCGAAACGGAAGCGGGCGCCGGAGGCGCCGATGTTCGTGAGGCTCTTGACCGCCAAGCCAGCCACGCGTATTGGCGTCATCACTCCTTGTGGGGCGATAACAGCAATTAGGGGAGAGAAATTTTGATGCGCCCGAACGTATGGGGCGTCGCGTCAGCGACGGTTTTGCTCTCGCTCATCGCTCTCGACTGCGCCAGTGCCGAAGGTGGCTGTGGCCCCGGCTTTCACCGCAATGCGTACGGAAGATGCCGCCCCAATGAAGGCGCGGTCGTCGTCGCCCCCGCTGCGCCAGTCGTCGTCGTGCCTGCGGCACCGGTTGTCGTAGCACCGGCGCCGGTTGTCTGCCGCTCAGGATTCCGCTGGCACCCGAGGCTGAGGCGTTGCGTGGTTCTTTGACTGCGCGGCGGCGGGACGCCCGAACCTGCCCAGTCATCTAAATGCCCGGAACGGTCGGCTACGGGCAACGGCTTGCCCGTAGACATCTTATCACCGTACTCGGTTGCTTGGCAGCGCAGTGAGCCGGCGCTTCAATGTTAGTCGGCCACCTGTTCGGCGGCGGGCTTGCCCTTGTCGAAAATCCGCATCTCGATGTAGCGGGCCGGCTTGTCGGTCAGGTTCTGTTGCCGGTGGACGGTACCGCGCGGCACATAATTGCTGTCGCCGGCCTTGAGCACCACCGGCGGCTTCCCCTTGACCGTAAAGGTGATTTCACCCTCCTGGATGGCCGTCCATTGGTCGCCGGGATGGCGGTGGAACTGATTCCCGGATCCGGGCGGCGCGGTGACGGATTGCATCCCAACTTCGCGCGTCGGGTCGTTCTCCAACGGGGTCGTGAAGTAGCGCTGGTTGTGGAACGTTGGCGCAGGCGCCTGCGCCAACGCCTCCCCCGAAACCGCACCGATGATGACGACGATGGTGGGTACGATCAACCTGTTCATCACATTCTCCCTGGGCGTTAGCGGCAATGATGCTAGCGCGCCGCCAGCCAGTTGCAACAACCAGGACCCGGCCTCGGACCTTGTCCCGGGCACGATCGCCACCCGCTGCGTAACGGTTTTTTAAGTAAATAGCGCCTATTGGCCACGCGCACCGGCGCCCCCGCCCGCGAGACGCGTGGCAAAATAAGTGTTGACCGCATGCACGACGGCATCGCCCGCGGTCGAGCGCCAGCTCTCGGAAAGGAGATGTTTTAAATCGCGCGGGTTCGATACGTAGCCGAGTTCGATCAGCACCGACGGTATGTCGGGCGCCTTGAGGACCCGAAAGCCGGCCGATTTCTGGGGCCGCTTGTGCAAGCGCGCGGCGGCGCGCATCTCCTTTACCACATCGCGGGCGAACTCGGCCGAGAAGGTTCTTGTCTCGCGTTGCGCAAGATCGATGAGAATGTCTGCGATCTCGTCGGGTTCGGCCGCAAGATCGACCCCCGCTATGACATCTGCCCGGTTCTCAGCATCGGCCAGGCGCTGCGCCTCCGCGTCCGAGGCCTTGTCAGCCAGCGTATAGACGGTCGCCCCTTCCGCTTCGCCCTCGCCCCGCGCGAGAGCATCGCAATGAATCGAGATCAACAGCTGCGCCTGGCGCTGGCGAGCGAACCGCACCCGCTCCGAAAGCTCAACGAAGGTGTCGTCGGTTCGCGTCATCATCACCCGATACTTGCCCAGCGCCTCAAGCTTGGCCCGCAGCGCCGAGGCGAACTCGAGCACAATGTCCTTTTCAACCTCGCCGCCGGGCGCCCGCGTGCCCGGATCGATGCCGCCATGGCCCGGATCGAGTATCACCAACGGCCGAGGATCTGTCGGGGCCTCCCCGCCGTCACGCTGCGCCGCCCCCTCGCGACCCTCCGCTTGCGGCAGAGGGGAGGGGAGGGGAGGCCGCGGCAGGTGATTGTCGATCGCGGCGGCCCGCAAGAATGTCTCGCGATCGACCGCGACAAGATCAAGCACCATGCGGGCCGGCTGGCCATCGGTGCGGTCGAGTACAAAAGCCTTCCTGACCCGCACCGGGCCGGCGAGATCGACGACAATGCGAGACTGGCCCGCCATCACCAACCCCCACCGGAACGCCTTGATGATGCCACGGCCGTGCTCCCCGGCGTTGGGCGGAAGCTGGAAGTTGACCTGCGGAATTTCGATCACGACGCGGTAGGGATCTGCGAGCGCGAATGCCCGCACGTCGATCTTGCGGGAGATATCGATCACCAATCGGGTCTGTTGGTCATCGCCGGCCAGCCGCGCATCGGTTGCGACCGGCGGCCCCTCTGCGGCTGCCAGGTCGGGCGCCCGGACTTCATTGGCCGGCGGCAGTTCAATCCCCGGCGGATCCGGAAGTGGAAGCGGCATCTGCGACCGAGCCGGCAACACCAATGCGACATCGAGCGCCATCGCCAGCACGATCACGCTGAGCCGGAGCATCCCGTTCAGACTCAACCCGGCTGAGTCGGCCGCGTCCTCCGCGGTCCCCTCGGGATTATCTACCAGAGGTAGAACGTTTGCCTGTCGCCCAGCCAATGCGCGTATACGAACGCGGATCTCACTGCTCGGCCTGCGCCGCCGATGTCCTTTTGGCATCCTCGTACCCCGTTTGGCATCCTTGTAGCCCAATAGGAAGCGATGGTTAATGGCCGTTGAACGAATCCTCGGGAAGACGCTGGGGCTACACTAAAAAACGCAATTGAGAGGCTATATATTACCCTCGGCGGAGAGTGGATCGGAGTGCGCCGGCATGGTAGTTGCGGCTTGCCATGCCTAGCTATGGCGCTTAGAAAGGAATCGCTGAAGGTTCGAAGACCGTGGTTCTGTCACGTTCGGGCATTTCGCCCGCTATCGTTTTAGAATCCTGCCCCTTAATCCATTTGCGGCGGATGGCGAGCGTATCGGCCACATCAGCTGCCGGATTTGACAACGACAGGACGGGCGGTCCTCGGCCGGGTGGCCTCCACCCGGATCTTCAGGCCGATATCCGAAGGTGACGCCTGTTGCGCGTTGCCGCTCCGCTTTTAAGGATCGAATGCGCCATGCCGGCGATCATTGGCAACGAAGGCACCTCGTTTGACCGCAAGGCCGCAGGAGGCTTTCGCCTGTCCGTTCGTGCGCGGCATGCGCCGATCTTCCAACACAAGAGGCGCGCCGCGCATTGCGTTGCACCCCGCCAGTGCATGGACCGAAGTTCATGGACGGCGGGAGCTCGTTATGCCGCGCGCCGCCACGAGACACACCCCAATGGCCAACAAGATGCTTATCGATGCGACCCATCCGGAAGAGACCCGGGTGGTCGTGGTACGCGGCAACCGCGTTGAGGAATTCGATTTCGAGTCGGCAAGCCGCCGCCAACTGCGAGGCAATATCTACCTTGCCAAGGTGACGCGGGTTGAGCCGTCGCTGCAGGCAGCCTTCATAGACTATGGGGGCAACCGCCACGGCTTTCTGGCCTTCAGCGAAATCCATCCGGACTACTACCAGATCCCCGTCGCCGACCGGCAAGCGCTGATCGCCGAGGAAGAGCGCGCCCATCGCGACGCCGAGGCCGAAGCCGACCGCCGCGCCGGGTTACGGCGCCGCTCGCCGCAACGCCAGGCCGCCGAACGCCATTCGGAAAAGATCGCGAGCGAGCCGATCGGCGATGACCTCATGGAACGCGACCTGGGGTCAACCCCAGGCGAAACCGCGGACGTTTCGGCAGGTGTCCAAGGCGAAACGGACGAAAGCCGCGAACCCGACACCGGCAGGCCTCGCGAGGGCGAACGCATTGCAGCCGACAGCGAGCGGGTCGAGGCGGACGCCGGACCGCATGACGAACAAAACCTCCCGGAGGTCGAAGCGATTGAGCTGAGCGGCCATGAGGCCGTTTTGGGGCATGACGAGGAGCGTGAGGAATCGCTGCTCCACACCCTTGGGACGGCCGTGCAGGCAGGGCGCCACGCGGCCAGCGAAATTGCTGGCGGCGATCGGGAAGCGACCGAGGAAGCGCGCGAGGAGGATGGCAACGGGCGAAGCGAGCTCGTCGAGGGCGAAGACGAGGAAATCGTCGAATCGGTTGGCGGCGATGATGCGATGGAGGAAGTGCCGGACCGTGCGCCGCGTCCCCGTCGCCAGTACAAGATCCAGGAAGTGATTAAGCGTCGGCAGATCATGCTGGTGCAGGTGGTCAAAGAGGAGCGGGGAACTAAGGGCGCGGCGCTGACAACCTATCT